>CAMUDX010000001.1 GCA_947087745.1 uncultured Clostridium sp.
TGGATTTTGAACAAGTAGCATAAAAAACTGTCCAACTTTTGTGGGTCACTTCAATATCCCAACATACCTAATTACTTTATATCCTAATCCCCAGTATGTTACTTTACTTCCATCTTTACTAACTATCTTGATACAACACTTTGGCTCATGTCCTGTTTCTACTCTTCCACTATCCACATAATTTGTTATAATACCTAATATAATAATTAGAATTATTACTAAAATACTAATTAATAATATATTAATTTTTCTTTTATTATTCATAATTTTATACCCCTTTTATTATGCCATTATAATATTTTATTATTAACTATATTACTTATTTAAGCGATACACTATTATTTATTAGCATTGTGCTATATACAAATAATATATCTTTATTTAAAAATTCTACATACTTATCTAATATCTTTGGAGATATATACCTAGTATCTATTACAGTTATTGTGCTATATGGCTCGATTAATAAAGGAATTAAACTACTTCCATATGAATCTCTAAAAACTATCAATTCTTTATTAGTATTGTTTTGTGGATTTTTTATTGTTATCAATGGTGTTGCTCCTGATAAATAAATATCATACTTATCATAAGCATTTATTTTATTCATATCATATACTTTTGTTTCTTTATTCGTTTCATAATTATATACTATACAATTTTCTATTATGTCATTTGTTAATATTCTTATTTCATCAGTCTCACTTTTTATTGGAAATTGTCCTGCATATACTCCTTTAAATTCTATAACTTTCTTTTCTTCATAGTTTGCCTCTATTAATAAATTCATTTTACTCGCAATTTCATTTACTACACTTTGTAGTTTTTCCTGTTTCCAATGTGAATCTGTAGAATAGTAGCTAGATAGTTCTAAGCAGTTAAATATATCTATATATTCTGCCCATGCTAAGTTTTCTTTCATTAAATTTTTCATTTTCTCATAATCTAATTTTAGATTGTTTTCATTTACAAAGTAGTTTTTGTCTGGTACTATTGTATAATATACTTTATTACTTTCATTTATATATCTTTCGTTTATTTCATTCATCTTTTTTGTTATATTTATTATGGATTTTTCATTTAATGGATATATTTGTTCTATTAATTTTTGGTTATATTCATATATATTATTACTATTTTGTTTTTTTAGTATATCTATCTCGATACTAGTTTTTATCTTTCTAAAAGTCTCTCTTTCTATAAATTGGTCCATTGTATATTTTTCAAATTTTTCAAAAAAGCTTCCATCTAATATTTGGTTTATTGAAAATTTAGGAAATTGCTGTAGTTTTCTTCTTTCTGATAAAGATATTGCTATATCTTTTTTTATTATGTTTAAAAATAAAACTATTGCTATAATTGTTATAAAAGATATAGTAACTACTATATTTTTAATTTTATCATTCATTTTCTTCCCCTCCTAAAACCTAAAATATAAAAATGGATTGTATGAATTATCTACTAAATATGCAGTAACAATTAACAATAATATTGCTATAAAAATTGGCTCGAGTATGTTAATAATATTGTTTGCTTTACTTTTTTCTTTTAGTTTTTGTATTATATTTTTTGGAATTGGTGTAGCACCAATTAATGCAACAATAATTACTATTATGTAGCTTCTTAAATAATATATTGTATATGTATTTATAAAGCTTTCTCCATTTGCCCCAAATAGTCCTACAATATTATTTAGTGCACCTGTCATATTTTCTGCATTAAATATTACAAAACTTATCATAACTATAAATAATACGTATATTCTTTTTATAATTGTTGGCGCTTTTTCTAAAAGCTTTCCTAAAAAGAGTTTTTCTATTATAAGTATAATTCCAAACATTAATCCCCATATTATAAAGTTCCAACTTGCACCATGCCATATTCCTGTAAGTAGCCATACTATTAATATGTTTCTAATTTGTTTTTTAATTCCTTTTCTATTTCCTCCAAGAGGAATATATACATAATCTCTAAACCATGAGCTTAATGATATATGCCATCTTCTCCAAAATTCTGTTATACTTTTGGATATATATGGATAGTCAAAATTTTCTAAGAAGTGAAATCCAAACATTCTTCCTAGTCCTATTGCCATATCTGAATATGCAGAGAAGTCAAAGTAAATCTGTAATGTATACCCTATTGCAAATATCCAATAGAATATTATACTTTTCTCATCTGTAATTATAAATTTATTACATAATTCTCCTAACATATTCGCTATTAAAACCTTTTTTGCAATACCTATTGCAAATCTTCTTACACCATATGAAAAGTTTTCAAAGCTATGTTCTCTTTTATTTAATTCTTCTTCAATAGTTTCATATCTTACTATTGGTCCTGCTATTAGCTGTGGAAATAATGATACATATGTTGCTAACTTTAGAAAACTTTTTTGTACTTCTACTTTTCCTTTATATACATCTATTATATAACTAAGAATTTGGAAGGTATAAAATGATATTCCTATTGGTAATGCTATTCTTAATAATGATATATTTATATTAAATATATTATTTACATTTGTTATTATAAAATCTGTGTATTTGAATATACATAATAGTCCTACATGTATTGCTATTGTCGTTATTAATAAAGTTTTCTTTTTATATTTATCTATTAAAATCGCACCTATATAAGCTATTAAAATTTCAGCTAACATTAAAAATATATATTTAGGCTCTCCATAAAAATAAAATATTATTGATGCGATAAATAATATAAAATTTTTTGCTCTTTTGGGCACTATAAAATATAGCAATATTACTATAGGTAAAAAATAGTATAAAAAACTAATACTTGTAAATAACATATCTTCCTACTTTCCGATTACTAATAAAGCTTCCATTTTTTACTGGAAGCTTATTAAAATCTTTATTTAAGATGTATATGAATATTTATTAATTTTCTTTGTTAAAATATTTCATCTGGTAAATCAATTCCTGTATCTTCTGATTTTTCTAATTCTTGTCCGATTTTATTTCCAACAAAGTTTTTAAATTCATCATATACTGGCTTTGCTAATTCTTCACTAGACATTACTAAAAATATTACATTTTCATAATTTGTAATGTAAAGTTTTTCTGCTGAAACGCAAATCCATCTTCTCATATCAATATTGTCTTTCATTTCTTGTTTCATTTTCTCTATATCAGCATTTTCTTTTACTTTAACTACTGCTACAGAATATGCTTGTGCATTGATAAATGGTACAGATACTACTAGTTCTTCTACATTTTCATTTGATTGTAACCCAGTGTAAGTTGCAACTTGTACTTCATCTGTTACATCTATTACTGCTGTTTCTAATTGTGGTAATTGCACTGTTTCTTTAGAATAGATTGTGTTTAACATGTTTACCATATCATCCGCTGTTTGTAATTTGACTTCTTTATTGTTGTCTGTATTGTCCTTTTTTGATGATTGTATTGCTATTACAGCTCCCACTATTATAGCTATAATTACTAATACTGAAATGATTGCTATTGTTGTTTTTTTCATAAATTTTATCCTCCTCTTAATTTATATTTTCCTTTTGCTGTTAAAAATTCATTTTTATAATATGATTTTATTATATTAATTTGTTTTTGTAAATACCTATTTTATAAATTTTTTGAAACGTCTTAATCTTTAATTTATAGTATATAATATTAAATTAGGGTTATACTATTTGTAAAAATTTGGAGGTGCTATATATGAAATTAACAATATGTGAATTAAGCTATTTAAACGAACTGATTACAAGTTGTGTTAATACAATTACATGTATGTCATTATTTAAAAATCAAGTTATTGATGAAGAATTAAAATCTTTACTATGTAATCATTTTCCAATCCATGTTGAGGACTATAATAGAAAAGTAGAATTTGTAAAAAATGTTGATACTGCAACAGGTAAATTAAATGTTCCTCAACTTAATACTTCTATTTTTACAGAAAATCTTGAAAAATCTAAGCCTGCTGAACCAATTACTGTAAATACTAATGTTACTAAATTTACAGATAGAGAAATTGCTTTATCTTATTTCTTGACATTGAAAAGAGCTGGAAAAGAATATGCAATTGCTTCAATGGAAGCTACTAATCCTAATTTAAGACAATTTCTAAAGGATGCTTATACTATGAGCTGTAATCATTCTTTTGAAGTCTATGAATGGATGGCAAAGCATAATTATTATCCTATTGTTTTATCTACAGGTGAACAAACTGGTGATATTTCTAGTATTTATAATACTATTCCATTACAATAATTTTTAGCTATGGCTGTATTTTCAACCATAGCTATTTTAAATTTCTTTATTATACCCAAATAATTAATGTAAGTAAAATTAGTCCTAATATTATAAATGTATATGCCATTATTTTATTAATTTTTCTAAATGTTTTCTCACTTTTTGGCATTGGATGTAAAAAACTTTTTCCTGATTCATAACTCACCTTTGGAATATAATTTCCTATAATTATAAATGATATTCCTAAAATTAAACATACACTTTTCCCTACATATACTATACTTCCTAATGGTACTTCTATCATAATAATATACATTAATACTGTAATTACTGGAATAAACCATTCCATAATTTTTACAATTTTAGGCTTCTCATTATTGCTTGACTTATTTGATTTTGTAGTACATATTAGACATACAGCTTGCACTATCGCCATAATAATAGGTATTCCAAATAAAGCTAAGTTTTTTGGTGCATAATTGTCTATCTCATCACTTAATGTAAAATGTATTGGCATTTGTTCTGGTAATTTATTATATAATACCATTCCTAATATTATTGGTAATAAGCATATACTTACTGTTAAAATTAATGTTTTTTTATCTTTCTTTTCCATCTTTATTTCCTCCTAATCTATAAATCCAAACTAAATTTTGTCAACAACTATTTAGATTTTTTTCTAAATAGTTGTTTTAAAAATAGATAGTAATAATTGTTTACTATCTATTTTTTGATGATTGTATATTAAATGTTAATATGACTATTTAGTTATTCTATATATCAAGCTATTTTTATTCTTCTAAGTCTTAAACTATTGCATATTACTGTAATACTACTAAATACCATAGCAATACTTGCTATCATTGGATTAATTAATATTCCAACAGGTTTTAATACTCCGATTGCCATTGGTATCATTAATAGATTATAGAAAAATGCCCAAAATAAATTTTGTTTTATATTTTTTATCGTTTTTTTACTTATATTAATCAAATTAATTATACTTGCTAAATCATTTTTTGTAAGTATTACATCTGAAGAATCCATTGCAATATCTGTTCCGCTATTTACACTTACACCAATGTCTGAACTTGCTAAAGCTGGACTATCATTTATTCCATCTCCACACATTAATACAAATTTTCCATCTTGTTTTAGTTCTTTTATTGTTTTTGCTTTCTCATTTGGTAAAACATTTGCAATTATTTTTGTTATACCTATTTCTTTTGCTATTTTTGTAGCAGTTTGCTCATTGTCTCCTGTAAGCATGATTGTTTGAATGTTTTTTTGGTTTAAAATTGATATAACTTCTTTTACATTTTCTCTAATAATATCATTTACTCCAATTATTGCAATTATTTCTTTATTTTTAACAACATATATTATGCTGTTTCCTTCTTTGGCTATGTTTTGTTCATCTTCTAGATGATTATTTGTAATTTCATATTTTGATAATATTTTTGAATTTCCAAGTAATATTTCATCATTTTCTATATTTGCTTTAATACCTAAACCTGTTATGTTTTCAAAATTATTTATATCTAAAATTTCTTGTTTATTTTCTTCTAAATAATCTGTGAATGCTTTTCCTATCGGATGTGTAGATTTTGATTCTATACTACCTATTATCTGTAATAACTTATTATCATCTAAATTAGAATAATTTTTTATTACAGAAATTTTTAACTTTCCATATGTTAATGTACCTGTTTTATCAAATACAATTGTATCTATTTTTTGCGCATTTTCTAATATTTCACTTTTCTTTATTAAAATACCATTACTTGCACATAATCCTTGTGCTACTACTATTGCAAGTGGCGTTGCTAATCCTAATGAGCATGGACATGCAACTACTAATACTGTTACAAATGTTGTAATTGCTATTTCAAATCCTTGACCTATTAATAAATATATAATAAAAGTTATAATACTTATTAATATAACAATTGGTACAAATATACCTGATACTTTATCTGCTATTTTACTGATTGGTGCTTTTGTATTGCTTGCTTCTACTACAAGCCTTACTATTTCTGATATTGTTGATTCTTTTCCTATTTTTTCCGCTTTATATTCTATATATCCATCATAATTAATACTTCCTGCTATAACTTTATTTCCTACTTCTTTTGAGACTGGCTTACTCTCTCCTGTAATAAAAGATTCATCTAAATGTGTATTACCTAATATTATTTCTCCATCTACTGCAATCTTTTCACCAGGCTTTGCAATTACAATGTCTCCTTTTGCTATTTCATTAAGTGTTACTTCTTTTTCTTTGCCATCTATCTTAATAATAGCTTTGTCTGGCGTAATTTCAACCAGTTTTTGTATTGCTTCTTTCGTTTTATTTTTGCTGACACCATCTATATATCTTCCTAATTTTATGAAATAAATAACAATTGCTGCTGATTCAAAATATAAATCCATTACTAAATGATGATTTCCCTTAAATACTAAATACATATTATATAGACTATATATAAAGCTAGATAGAACTCCTATCATTACAAGCGTATCCATATTAGGAGTTTTATGAATTAAGTTCTTGTACCCATTTTTTATAATATCATATCCATAAATTAAAAATGCTATAGTTAGTATTAATAAACTAATCATGTAGTTTGTGCTGTTTATATGTGGATCCAATATTTTAATTGTAGGTATATTTATCATATGTCCCATTGATATATACATTAGTAAAATTGCAAGTATTGTGAATATTATAAATTTATATCGTTCTTTTTTGTTCTTGCTTTCAATTTTTATTTCTTTAAATTCACCTAAGCTTTTAAATCCTGCTTGTTTAACAAATTCTTCTATTTTTGCTTCATCTAATATTTTTTCATCATATTCTATACTTGCATTTGCCATTACTAAATTTACACTTGCTTGTTTTATTCCTGTTTGTTTATTTAAGTATTTTTCTAGCCCATTTGAGCACGCACTACATGTCATTCCCTCTATTGCTAAAATTATTTTTTTCATGGTTTATTTTACTCCTTTTATATAACATTAAAACCAATATCTTCTATTTTTTCTTTTATTATTTCTTTATTTATTTCTTGTTTTGCAGTGATAGTTACTGTTCCTTCTTTATAGTTTGCAACTACATTTTCTATTCCTTCTATTTGTTTTATTGCATTTTGTACTCTGTTTTCACATCCGTTGCATACCATACCTTCTACTTTTATTATTAGTTCTTTCATACTTAATCACCTCCTAACTTATAACAGATATATATTAATGCATACAATGCTCTGTTCTTTTTATATATTCTTTTTTAGTTTTTGATTTTCTAAAATGATACTATTATTAATTATTAATAATATCCTTAATTACTTCTCCTGCAATAATTAGACCCGCTACAGAAGGGACAAAAGATATACTTCCTGGAGTTCGTTTCTTTCCTTCTTTTAATGGTTGTGTTTCTTCTAAATTTTCTTCAATATCTAAATTTATAGGGTCTTCCTTTGAATATACTACTTTTAACTTTTTAACTCCTCTTATTCTTAACTCTCTTCTCATTACTTTTGATAAAGGACATATACTTGTTTCGTATATATCTGATACTTCAAATTTAGTTGGGTCTAATTTATTTCCAGTTCCCATGCTCGATATTATAGGAATGTTTAATTTGTTAGCTCTAACAATAAGTTCAATCTTAGCTGTAACTGTGTCTACACAATCAACAACATAATCAACTGTTCCATCTAATATTTCTTTACTTCCTGGCATAAAAAATTCTTGGAATACTTCTACTTCAGCAATAGGATTTATTTCTAGTATCCTTTCTTTTGCAACTTCTACTTTGTATTTTCCTATCGTTTTATGTGTTGCAATTATTTGTCTATTTAAATTAGTTAAATCAATTTTATCATTATCTACTAATATAAATCTTTGAATTCCTGCTCTTACTAATCCTTCTACTACAAAAGATCCTACTCCACCAATTCCAAATATAGCAACCTTGCTATTATTTATTTTTTTTATTGCTTCTTCTCCTATTAATAATCGTGTTCTTGAAAATTGATTTAACATTTTTAATTCTCCTTATTCTACACTTTTTAATGATTCAATCATATCAATTTTTTTCAAATTAAAATGAGTAATAATATTTACAATGATAGTGAAAATTGTAGTTATTAATGCTGAATACACATAGCTTAATAGATTTACATGTCTTATAAACATTAAGGTATCAGTTTCACAAGTAGTTATAATGAAGTGTCCTAAGTATACTCCCACGATAAGTCCTAATACAATGCCTATTATTGTTAATATTACATTTTCTTTTGTTATATAATTATCTACTTCTTTATCATAAAATCCTAAAACTTTTAGTGTTGCTATTTCTCTTTGTCTTTCACTAATATTTATGTTTGATAAATTATATAATACTACAAATGCAAGAATTGCTGATGCGATAATTAATATTACAACAACTGAATTTAATGAAACCATCATATCATTTACTGTATTAACAGTATCTTTAGATGAAATCATACCTGAAACAGCCTCATTATTTAAAATAATTCTATTGAGCCCTTCTTCTCCTTCTTGTGTTAGATTTTCTGTTGTAATTAGTATAACATTATTTTGATAGTTTCCAAATATTTTTTGATACGTATTTTTAGTTAAATAAGTATAATTTTTTATATAGTTTTCTACTTTTGCTTGTACTTGTATTTTATACTCTTTATCTTGGTCATCTTTAAGTGTAATTTCACTTTGTGCATTTAATAATTGTGCTAATTTTTCACTTAAAACAATTTTATCATCTTCTAATTTTACTTTTTCATATTTATTATTTATGTCATTTAAACTAATAACCTTGTTTAATTCTTCTGAACTTTCGACTACAATTAAACTTGTTTCATATTCTTTATTATCATTATATATCTTTATAGTTTCCATTCTTATTGGCACTTGATTTACTACATTTGCATGATTTTTTAAGTCTTCTTGTAATAGACTATAATCTACATCTGTTTTTAAAGTTATTAATTTATCGTATTTTGATACATTTTCAAACTGATAATTTACAATATCAGAAATTGAATCTCTAAGACTAAATCCTGCAAGTATTAATGCTGTACATCCTGAAATTCCTATAATTGTAACAACCACACGAGTTTTATATCTAAATAAATTTCTTATTGTTATTTTATTAGAAAAATTTAATCTGTTCCAAATAAAATGCATTCTTTCTAGTAGTATTCTTTTTCCTGCTTTTGGAGATTTTGGTCTCATTAATACAGAAGGCATATTAACTAATGTTTTATATGCCGTAAATATTGCTGAGCCACATATACATATAACTCCAATTAACAATCCTATTGTTCCAAATTCTAAATTAAACTCTGTTACGAAATTTGGAACTGTAAATAACATTTTGTATATAGTCCATATTATTGTTGGCAATAATTTAAATCCTATTGCCATTCCTATAATTCCCCCAACTATTGTTGCAGATAATGAATATATTATATATTTTATTATTATTTTCGAATTACTAAATCCTAGTGCTTTTAATGTTCCTAATTCTTGTCTATCTTCTTCTACCATTCTTGTCATTGAGATTAAACTAACTAATATTGCTATTATATAAAATACTAAAGGAAATACATTCCCTATTTTAGATATTCCTTCTGTTGCATCTATAAAGTCGCTATATCCTTGGTTATTAGTTCTATCAGTTACATACCATTTTGAATTAGTTAAATTTGCATCTTGTATACTTATATTTTGTGCATTTAATAATTGTATATATTCTCCATATACCTCATTAAACCTAGCATCTTCCATTTCTTTTTTTATTTCATTAATATTAGTTTTTGCACTTTCTATTAATTCATTATATTTATTTTCACTTGTAGTTAATTCTCTGGCTCCTAATACTGTTATATAAATTGATGTATAATAGTCTTGATTGAATATATTGTTATTTGCATAAATATAATAGTCTATTTGCCCTCTTCCTAATGATGTAGTACCTCTATTTATTGAAAAATATAGTGGACTTTCTATTATACCTACTATTTTATATTCTTGGTATAAAAGTTGACTATCTTCTTGTTTTATTGTATCTCCTATTTGTATATTCATCTCTTCTAAAAAGGCTTTTTCTACTACTACTTCATTATCCTGTTTTGGTAAATTTCCTTCTAATAATGATATTTTATTTATATTTTCATTAATTCCTATCATTTTGATTACATATTCTTCTTTTTCCGCCTTCATTATGACATCCTTTGAATGTGTACCTTCTACTTTATCTATATTTTCTAACTCTCTAATCTTGTTTATATCATTATCTGTTAACCCTAAAGTAGATATCACTTCAATATCATACATATTTTGATTATCTAAATACGTATCTAATGTTTTTAACATATTAGGAGATGTTGATTGTATTCCTGCATAAAATCCTACACCCAATAGTGCCATACATAATAGTGAGATAAATCTTTTATAGGTATTTTTTATTTTTCGAAAACTACTTGTTAAAATTCTATCTTTTTTCATTACCATTCAATATCCTCCACTGGTTTAGGATTTTGATTTATGATAACATCTTCTACTGTTCCATTTTTGAATTTTATAATTTTATCTGCCATTTCTGCTATATTACTGTTATGTGTTATTATAACAACTGTCATTTTTTCTTTTCTACAAGTTGTTTCTAGTAATTTTAGTATTTGCTTTCCTGTATTATAATCTAAAGCTCCTGTTGGCTCATCACATAGTAATAATTTTGGATTTTTCGCAATTGCTCTTGCTATAGCAACTCTTTGTTGTTCTCCACCAGATAGTTGTGATGGAAAATTATTTTTCCTATTACTTAGTCCTACTTTATCTAGTATTTCACTTGGGTTTAAATGGTCATGGCATAACTGTACTGCAATTTCTACATTTTCAAGTGCAGTTAAATTTTGTATTAGATTATAAAATTGGAATACAAACCCAATATCATTTCTTCTATATTGTATTAAATTCTTTCCTTTTAGATTTGTTATATCTACATTGTCTATTATCACATTCCCACTAGTTGCATTATCCATTCCACCTAATATATTTAATGCTGTTGTTTTTCCAGCTCCACTTGGTCCTAATATGCAAACTAATTCTCCTTTTTCTATTTGAAAATTAGTTCCACTTAGTGCTTGTATTTCTACTTCACCCATTTTATATATTTTATTTATATCCTTAAATTCTATATATGCCACTATTTCCTCCTTTTTTAATATTTCATGATATGAAATATATCAAGCATATTGATATTTCTTTCTATTAAAAATTAAAAATATACTACTTACTATTAAAGATAATATTTCTGCAACAACAACAGCTAACCATATTCCTTCTAATCCCATAAATTTTGGAAGAATGAAAATCATTGAAATTTGGAAAACTAAAGTTCTTAAAAAAGAAATTATTGCTGAAACAACTCCATTATTTAATGCTGTAAAGAATGATGATGCAAATATGTTTACTCCACTAATTATATATGATAATGAAAATATTCTAATTGCTGTTGTTGTCATTTCTAGTAATTCTTTATTATAACTTACAAATATACTAGCTAATGGTCTTGCCAATATCTCTGCTATTCCTGTCATAACAATAGATGTAATCATCATTAATTTTAGACTTTTCTTTAATACTCCTTTTAGTTCTTCTGTATTTTTTGCCCCATAATGATATCCTATTATAGGCGCTGTTCCTATCGAATATCCTAAATATGTTCCTATAAATATAAATCCTACATACATTATTATTCCATATGCTACTACTCCATTTGACCCTGCATATTTCATTAATTGCATGTTATATAGCATATTAACTAACGACATTGAAATGTTTGTAACCATTTCTGATGAGCCATTAGTACAAGTTTTTAATATAGGTTGTAATTTAAATTTTGTTTTTACTAGTCTTAATACTGTATCATTTTTTCTCATAAAATAAACAAGTGGTATTATTCCACCAACAATTTGGCTTATTGCTGTTGCAAGTGCTGCTCCTAACACTCCCATTTTTAAGAGATATACAAGTAAAAAGTCTAATACCATATTTGTTACACCTGCTGCTATTGAGATAATTAGTCCCATTTTTGGTTTTTCTGCTACTACAAGAAAACTTTGAAAGCTGTTTTGTAGTAAAAATGCTGTTAATATTACAAGTATTATTCTACCATATGTTACACAGTCATTTATCATGCTCCCTTCTGCTCCTAATAGAATAGCAATTGGTCTAATAAATATGATGCCTATTACTGATAAAATAATACCCGTAATAATTATTAAATATATTAACATTGAAAAATATTCATTTGCTTTTTTAGTATCGCCTTCTCCTATTGTTTTTGATACAATAGCACTTCCTCCTGTTCCTATCATAAATCCTATTGAGCCTAATATCATTAGTGCTGGCATTATTAGGTTTACAGCTGCAAAGCTCTCACTTCCTACACAATTTGATATAAATAGTCCATCTACTACTCCATATATTGATGTAAATATCATCATAGCAATAGTTGGTAATGTGAATTTTATTAATTTTTTGTATGTAAAATGTTCTGATAATTGTATACTCATTTATTGTTTCCTCCAAACCATGTTTCTATATAATTTGCAAGTGAAGGAATGACTGTTTTTATTTCAATTCCTGATGTGTTTATACAAAGATTATAGTTCCTTTTGTCTCCCCATTCTAAACTTGAAATTATATTATGATAATTTTTTCTTGATTTATCTACTTGAATTATCTTATTTTTTAATTCTTTATCTGTGAAATTTTCATTTTCGCTCATTCTATTACGACAACGATTTAATTTTGATTCCATATCTGCATATACAAATATATTCATCGGATTATATCCTTTTAATATCGAATTTGCCCCTCTACCTACTATAACACAATTTCCTTTTTGTGCAATATGTTTTATGACATCTTGTTCTACAATTAATATTTCTGTTTGGTGTTTTTGAAAATTAGAATATGTTGCAAATGACTTTGCAAATTGAAATGGATATGGAGAAACTCCATTTTCATTTATGTTCTGAATATATTGCTCTGCCATTTCTGTTTTCTTTGCTACTTCTGTTATTATTTCACGGTCATAATATGCTAAGCCTAGTCTATCTGCTAGCCTTTTTCCAATCTCTCTACCACCACTTCCAAATTCTCTACTTATTGTAATTATCTTGTTCATAAAATCTCCTCCCTTTTGTCATAAAACTATTTTTTCGTTCTTAAAACTCTAAGAGCATTTATAATTGCTATTACAGAAACTCCAACATCTGCAAATACTGCCTCCCACATACTTGCTATTCCAATTGCACTTAAAATTAATACAAGTACTTTAATAGAAATTGCAAATACTATATTTTCTTTAACAATGTTCATTGTTCTTTTTGATATTTGGATAGCATTTACTATTTTTGATGGCTCATCTGTCATAATAACAATATCTGATGCTTCAATCGCTGCATCTGAGCCTAATCCTCCCATTGCAATTCCTACATCTGCTAATGCTAGTACTGGTGCATCGTTTATACCATCACCTACAAAAGCCAACTTAGCTTTTTCTTTCTTTTCTTTTAATAATTCTTCTACTTTTTCTACTTTGTTATTTGGTAATAATTCTGTATAAACTTTATCTATTCCTAATGTTTCTGCAACACTTTCTCCTACATCTTTTCTGTCCCCTGTTAGCATAACTGTCTTTTTGATATTGTTCTTTTTTAAATCTTTTATAGTTTTAATAGCATCTTCTTTTATTCTATCTGATATTAAAATATGTCCTACATATTTATTGTTTACTGCAACATATAAAATTGTTCCCACATCATTGCATTTGATAAAATTAATTCGTTTTTCCTTCATTAATTTTTCATTTCCTACTATTACATTTTTATCTTCAATTTCTGCTATAACTCCATATCCTGGTATTTCTTCAATTTGAGTAATTAACTTTTCATTAATTTCTTCATTATATGCTTCTTTTATTGATATTGAAATTGGATGGTTTGAATAACTTTCTGCATATGCTGTGATTGCTAGTAATTCTTCTTGTGTTATTCCTATTGGTACTATTTTTTGTACTTCGAATATTCCTTCTGTTAGTGTTCCTGTTTTGTCAAATACGACTATTTTTGTTTTTGATAATTGTTCTATATAATTGCTACCTTTTATTAGTATACCTATTTTAGAAGCTCCCCCTATTCCACTGAAAAAACTTAATGGTATTGATATTACCAATGCACAAGGACATGATACTACAAGGAATGATAATGCTCTATATAGCCATTCAGCAAAAGTTGCTTCTTTTATTATTAGCGGTGGTAAAATTGCTAGAATTACTGCAATAATAACTACTGCTGGTGTATAGTATTGTGCAAATTTTGTGATAAAGTTTTCTGATTTTGATTTTTTACTACTTGCATTTTCTACTAAATCTAGTATTTTACTTACTGTGGATTCGGCATATTCTTTTGCTACTTTTATTTTTATGGCTCCATTTAAATTTATTGAACCACTTAATACTTCATCATTTTTTTCTACTAGTCTTGGTAATGATTCTCCTGTTAAAGCCTTTGTGTCAAGAGTTGTTTTTCCATCAATAACATTACCATCTAATGGAATTTTTTCTCCAGGTTTTACTACAATTATGTCTCCAATTTTTACTTCCTCTGGGGCGACTTTTTCTATTTTGCCATTTTTTTCAATATTTGCAAATTCTGGTCTTATATCCATTAAGCTTGCTATTGATTTTCTTGATTTATCTACTGCATAACTTTGGAATAATTCTCCTACTTGATAAAATAACATAACAGCCACAGCCTCTGGAAATTCTCCTATTCCAAATGCTCCTATTGTTGCTATTGTCATTAAAAAGTTTTCATCAAAAAATTTTTTTCTTGTTATATTTCTTATTGCCTTTCTTAATATTTCGAATCCAACAATTATATATGATATAATAAATATTGTGTTATTTATCCATTCATTGTCGAATTTTGCTATTATTGCTATTAAATATAATACAAATGATATTATTATTGTAATCCCTTTTATCTTCATTATAAAATTCTCCCTTTCTCTCTGAAAGCATATTTTGTATGTTTTAATAAGACTTCTAAATCTCTTCTATTGTTACATCAGGCTCTTCCTTTTTGATGACTTTTTTGATTTTTTGTATTAGTTCTTCTTTTCTTGTTTCATCATATTCGATTTCCATTTTCTCTGTTATAAAATTTATCCTACTGCTTTCTACTCCATCTATTTTATTTATTGCTCTTTCTAATTCTGCTGCACAGTTAGCACAGTCTAATCCTTTTATTTTAAATTTACTTTTCATATTTTTACCTCCATTATTTTCTTATTTTATTCTATCCCTTATGTTTAATATGCTCTATACCTATTTCAAAGACTCTTTTTATATGTTCATCATCTAACATATAAAAGACTTCTTTTCCAGCTTTTCTGCATTTTACTATGCCACTTTTTTTTAATGTTCCTAATTGATGTGATATTGATGATTTGCTCATTCCTAATACATTTGCTATATCACATACACACATTTCATTTTGGTCTAATGCAAATAAGATTTTTGTTCTTGTTGTGTCTCCTATTATTTTAAAAAATTCTGCAAGTCTATTAAATGTATCTTGAATAGGCATGCTTCTTATCGTCTTTTCAACAATATCTTTGTGTATTGCATTGCAATCACATATAAATTCGTTTTTAGCCATTTTTTCCTCCTAATTACTTGTTTTTTTATGCATTGTTTTATAGTTGAGCATTTATTCAATTTTCTATTCGTATTATATGTGAATACTTATTCAATTGTCAATACTTTTTTTGATTTTTTTTAATAAATACAGTTGTATATATTATTATATTTTTAAAATACGGCTTTTTTGAAAGTAGAGCGGGAATTCCCGCTCACTAGAAAAAAAGCCATATTTAAAAAACAATATATATATTTAACCTTTTTTGCTATAATTATCTTATTAAAATACTATCAACTATAATAAATCTACTTGTTTATATTTATTAATTCATATTCTTTGCTTCCTATTCCTATTTCTTCTGCTGAATCTATTGTATGTGTACCATGTTTTGAATTAATTCTTTCTAATAAATGGTCTCTTCCTTTATCTTTCGAGTTCTTTACTAAATCAATACATGCTTGGTCTATCGCAACAGGGTCTAATGATGCTAATATTCCAATATCTTTTATGCAAGGGTCTTCTGCAACTGCACAGCAATCGCAATCAACACTCATGTTGCACATTATATTGATATATACTATATTTCCATTAAACATCTTGGTAACACTGCTTGCACTATCTGCCATGGCTTCTAAAAATTTTAATTGGTCGACTTTAAACATATCATCATAGCTTCCATTTTCTTTTCCTACACAATGTATATATCTTTTTCCTTTTCCAGAAGCAATTCCTATTGATAATTGTTTTATTGCCCCTCCATATCCTCCCATTGGATGTCCTTTAAAATGTGATAATACTAGCATTGAATCATAATTGTCTATGTTTTTTCCAACATAATTCTTTTTGATTACTTTTCCATTTGATATTTTTAATACTTTATCTTCTCCTTCTGCATCTAGTATGTCTACATTAAAATATTTTGTCCATCCATGTTCTTCCATTAGCTTCTTGTGTTTTTCAGTCGTATCTCTTGCTCCTTCATATGCTGTATTACATTCTACTACTGTTCCATTTACATGTTCTACAATCTTTTTTACCATTTCAGGTCTTATATAGTTTTGATTTCCTTTTTCTCCTGAATGTAATTTTACTGCTACCTTTCCTGTTAATTTTTTTCCTAATACTTTATAAATTTTTACAATTTGTTCTGGATTTATCTCCTTTGTAAAATAAACTTTAGACTTTTCCATCTTTCTTTTCCTTTCTTTTTCTATTTATATGGTTCAAATCTCTGTATCTTTGTACTTAATTTTGCATTCTTATTTGTTCATCTTTTATTAAAGCATATCGTATAAGTTCATTAGCATCTAAATTTTCTTTATGCATATCTATTTCAGTAATTTGATGATTATCATATGTTGTATAATAATAAATTCCTCTATTTGTATTACAACATGATGTGTAAATTGTTATTTCGTATTTAGAGTCTTCTAGTTCGCAACAGCCTCTTTGTTGTTCAACTGAATTTAGAATGTGGAAGAATTGACTTACACTTTCTTTTTCTCCTTCTGAAGATACCGAATTCATTTTTACAAATGCTACTCTTATAAATCTAGATTGTGATGATAAATCTCCTGGAAGACCTATTGCTCCCATTCCACGACTATATGCTTCTAAATTTAAAGCTTTTGAAAATTTATTTTCTGGTGATTTTGTAGATAAGCTCATGTAATTGTTTAGTTCGAACATTTGCTTATCAAAAGGTGGGTTATTAGTTAAAACTCCTACTGGGTTTTGGTATACTTTTATTCCATCTTTTACAGATTCTACTGTTATAGACTTCTCACTGTCTGAAATAATCCAGTGTAATTGTGCTAGTGGTAATTTATCATTAAATGATACATTTAGTAAGTTTATTTTTTCAATTAGCTTCTCTGCTTCGTTTACTGTTGCACATTGACTAAGTATCCAAGGGATAAATTCAAATTGTGCTATATTATTTTTTCCTTCTATTTTCTCATTATAATATGCATTTCCTACAAAGTTCAATCCTGCCATTCCTAATCCTTTTTCATTTATTGCATCATAGTATAAAGGATAATTTTCAGCTACATGTGCCATACCTATTATTGCATAATGATTATTTTTAGTACCTTCCTCTCTATAACAAAATGGATAGTTTCGTGGAGTTATTGTAACTTCATCTCCATAAGAAAAGTCATAATCTAATGTTCTTCCAAAGTAAAAATCTTTTGTTTTATATGTTGCTGCTGTACACATACATAATTCCTCCTTATAAATTAATTTTATATTAGTATGAGGAAAATATCTTTATATATAACTATTTTTAAAAATAATTATAATAAAATTAGCATATCTGTATTATTATATTTTTCTTTTTTTAGCTAAAACAATATTTGTAAGAAATATAAATACTAGTATAAAGATAATGATTATAGACATATTTATAAATATTGGTTTTAGTGTCTCAAAGTTAAATATTTCAACTGTTTTTAATAATTCATTTGTTTTTATATACCAATATGATGGTAAAATATGTGCAATTTTTAATACTGTATCAGGTATCCAATCCATAGGTACAAATGCACCGCACAAGAAACTTGACCCAAGTGCTACTACATTTACAATTCCATTTATTGCATTTTTGTTATTTACTAAATTCCCTATTAAGAAAGCTATTGTCAATGCACACATAGTAAATATGAATGAATTTATTATATAGAATAGTCCATGTCGTGTAAACATTATATTTCCTAGCAATATAATGCTTAATATTACATAAAACATCCATAATACTATTGCAAATAATCCATTTGAAAGTAGTAATTTTCTATTATATTCTTTATAATTCATGCTACTAATAATAGTTCTTTTATTTATTTTTTCATTTTTGAAACTTGATAATATTAAACAAATTACATAAACACTACCTGCTAAAAGTGCATAGTTTGAAAAGTTATAATAAAATGCTACTTTTGTTAAAGAGTCTGTGTCTAGCTTTGATGTTATTTCAACTTCTGTTTGTTTGTCTAATGTATTATTTATGTTTTTGATTATTTCTTCTTCTGATATTGATGCAGTATTATATATGTTTGCAATTTTTATATATTTTTCTAACATCATTTCTGCAAGACTTGATTGATAATCTCCTGTACTTTTTATTTCTATTTTTGGATTTTTACCATTTAAAAAATCTTCTCTAAAATTATCTGGTATGTATATAATATAGTTTACATCTCTATAGAATAGTGCATCATTTATTGCTTCTTCATCATCTTTTATATCTATTATATTACTGTTTTTTTCAATATAATTTATTAAATTTTCTGTTATTCCTATTTTTTCATCATCATTTATTATTAATATATCTGGCTTACTAGCTACAAAGTTTGTAGAATTGTCGCTAGTAGTCATATTGAAACCACCAAAAAATATTAGTATTACTGTATACATTATAATTGGTGCTTTACATTTATTTAATACTTTTAAAAATGTTTTAAATACTGTCATATTTTTGCCTCCTTAAACTAAAGATTGAGATACCTATCATTAAAAAGGCAAATATAAGTAAACTTACAACATTAAAATAAAATCTGTCTAAAGTGTCGTAATAATATAATGAGTATAAACCATCTGTTATCATATTAGCAGGATTTAATTTATTTACTATTGGTATATTTTTATCTATGATGTATTTCATAGTTATTCCCATCATTCCTGATAAAAAACTTCCTAACATTGTTATTGATATTATTATTCCTATTTTAATATTTTCATTTGCTTTTAGTAATGTTGCTATTGCTATACCTAATGATAGTCCTGCTAAGCATCCAACCATTGCTAGTAACATAACAAGTGGCAAATTGCTTCCATAATCTACTTTTATTACAAATATTGTATAAGCAAATAGTATAGCAACACCTAACAATTGTGTTATATAAGCAGATATGGCACTACTCAATACCAATCTTCTTTTTGGTGTTGGACTTACAGCTACTCTTTTTCCATTATTACTCATATTAGCTAAATTTTTATTTATTGCAACCATTCCTAGTGTTCCTCCATATAAGCATGTCATTGCTATTAATGTATAAAATTCTATCATAGTATAGCTTAAGTTATTACTTGATTTATTTTCTATATTTGCATTGTTTTCTTCTAAGATTTTCATTATATCTTCGTATATTTTAGCATATACAGAATTGAAATCTCCTATTCCTTCTGGAGGCGTGGTTTCATATATTTCTTGGATTCTTTTTTCTGCTATGTTTTTCATTATTTCTTCTGATTGCGAAATTTCATCTGTTACATGCTTTAGTATTGTTTCGTTTATTCCATTTGTATTGATTATTACTTTTGGAGTGTCTTTTATTAATAAATATCCTGATATTTCTCCATTACTTAATAATTTTTTTGCTTCTTCTTCTGTAACATATTTACTGTTAAATAATCTTTCTTCACCTTTTTCATCACTTAATGCTTTAAATGCTTGCTTAAATGTCTCATTGCTTTGGAATTCTACATTGTCTACTATCGCAATATCTATAATGTTTAATTGTTCACTTTTTTCGATGTTTGAAAATGCCATGTTGAAAAATGTTCCTAATATTATTGGAAAGGCAAATGTCCAAAATATTAGCATTTTATCTTTAAAGAGTGTTTTTAATGAATATTTTAAATTGTGTATAAACATTAGTCTCTTAATTCCTTTCCTGTTAATTCTAAGAATACATCATTTAATGTTGGTCTTTCTGAAAATATTTTATTGTATTTTATACTCTCTTCTTTTAAATAATCTATTAATTCTATTAGATTATTTTTGCCTTTTTTATATGTTATTAGTAATACTCCATTACTATATTCTACTTTCTCAACATTTTCAAATTGTTTTATTTTTTCTATATATTTATTGTCTAGTTTCATTACTTCTACTGTTACTTTTTCTTCGATATTTGCTAAGTCTTTTAACTCATCTGCTGTTCCGGTTGCGATTACTTTTCCTTTGTCTAATATTATAATTCTGTCACAAAGTATTTCTACTTCTTCCATATAATGCGTTGTGTATACAATTGTTGCTCCTTGTTCTCTTAATGTTTTTATTCCATCTAATATATTATTTCTACTTTGTGGGTCTACTGCTACTGTTGGCTCATCTAAAAATATTAACTTTGGCTTGTGCGCTATTCCACATGCTATATTTAGTCTTCTTAATAGTCCTCCTGATAATTGTTTTGGATAGAACTTTTTAAAGTCTTCTAGTCCTACTAATTCTATTGCTTCTTCTATATATTTTTTTCGTGTTTCTTTGTCTTTGATATATAGCCCGCAAAAATAGTCTATGTTGTCATATACTGTTAGCTCTTCGAACACCGCTACATCTTGAAATACTACTCCTATTTGTCTTTTTATGTCATATGCGTTTGGTTTCATTTCTTTGTCAAATATTTTTATGCTTCCTTCTTTAAAATTTAGTAATGATAATATGCAATTTATTGTTGTTGTTTTTCCACTTCCATTTGGTCCTAATAATCCTAGTATTTCTCCCTCATGTACTTCAAATGATAAGTTGTCTATTGCTTTTAGTTGTTTGTATTCTTTTTTTAAGTTTTTTATTTCTATTACGTTTTTCAAATCCTTTTTCCTCCTATTTTATTTTCTAGACATTATATTAACACAAATAGAAGTATTTATCAATATAAATACTTCTTGCAATATGTAAACTTAATTATAGTTTATTATATTATAAATAACTACTATTATAATTTAAAATATATTAAATAGAATAAAATTATTTTTATTTGCATATAATAACATGTAAAGATATCGTATTGACATTGTATTTATTATATGTTAAAATTTCTTATAGAAAGAGGTGATATTATGGCACAAACATTAGTGAATTTTAGAATTGATGAAGAAACAAAAAAGGAAATGGAAAAGGTTTGTGATGAACTTGGTATAACAGTCACAACTGCTCTAAATATATTTATTAAAAAAATGACAAGAGAAAAAAGAATTCCTTTTGATGTTTCTATTGACCCTTTTTATTCTAAATCTAATATGAATGCTATTGATGAATCTATTAAACAATTAAATGAACAAAAAGTAATTGTTAAAACAATGGAGGAATTAGAGGAGATGGAGAATGAATAATATTAGTTTTACTAATTTTTGGAGTAGAAGAATTGATGATACTAATAGACTAGTTTATACTATTAATAATGAGCAAATTGAAATCATTCAATGTAAAGGTCATTATGATGATTAATATGTATTTTAAAAATATAAAAAGGAATGTAATACTACTAAGTACATTCCTTTAAATTTACTAATTTTCTTTAATAATACTCTTACTTCTCAAATAAGTAGCAATAAAATATATACCATAAACTAAACCAATAGTAATAGCAGTAACTATAATTGAAGGTAACAATTCTTCTGAACTAGCAAGACCTGCCATCATTGAAAGAACAAATTGTATACCAAAAATTGAATGAATTATTGCCAATATCAATGGAACTGCAAAGAATATTCCAATTTGCCTAAATAGTGACCTATTAATCATCTTTTCATCACAGCCTATTTTCCTTAAAATAATATATCTTTGTTTATTATCTGAACTCTCAGTTAATTGTTTTAATGCTAATATGGCACTACTTGCAATTAAGAATATAATACCTAAATATATTGATACAAATGTCACAATTGTTGCTAGCCCTACACTTGATTCTATAATACTAATCTTTGTCATACCATCAATTTGTATTCCATTTTTCTGTATTTTTGTAATAAATCCTGAACCATTATTTATCATAAATTCTTCAATTGTTTCCTTCTCTTTTATGTCTGTATTATAATTTGCTATTAAAAAACTTCTCTTTATCATGTTATCTGTTAAATTACAACTATCTGGTACTAGTATTATTCCTGTATTGACATGACTTGTAGACATTGCTAAAAATCCTGGTTTACATTCATTATATTTTGAAGTATATTCTTTTCCTGCAATTTGTAATGTATTTCCATTTTTTAATTCTACATTTCTTATTTTAGTCATACCATTAAAATCGCAAATGACAATATATTCATTATCATTTAGTTCATATTGTTCTATTCCATATACTTGTGCTATTTTATTATAATCTGAAACTTTTACTATATGTTCTACACTATTGTATTGAAGATTTGGAAAACTTTCTTTGACTTGGTCAATTGTTTGTGACAAAAATTTCTCTAAGGTCAAATCATTAATTACATATATAGGAATTTCTACAATATCTTTTAACAAATTCATATCAAAATCATTGTTTCTTAAAGTATCTTGTATTGTAATTTTTGAATCCTCTATTATTTGCTCTGGTGTATATATAATTTCTTCTCCATATATATTTATATTATTTATATATTGTTCTGGTAAATTCATTTCTTTATATAAGTTTATATCTACTGGTGTCATTTCTTTCAAGTCTTCTTCTAATGTATTTCTTAAAGATAATGCAGATGATAATATTGATATAGTCATAAATAACATAAGACATATAACTGTCATGCTAACTACCGTTGTATTTATTTTGTTATTAATTTGTCTTAAAACAAACATATTTGTATCTTTGAAATATATTTTTTTAGTTGTTTGTATAATCTTTAGTATAAATCCTGATAGTGACCAGAATATTAAAAATGTTGAAACTGTTCCCATTAATATTACTGGTAATATCTTTTCAGCTGTATCGAGAGTATTTACTCCTGCTGTTACTTTCCAATATGCATATCCAAGCACTATTACTGCAATTATAAATGTTAATATTGATATTATTGGATTTTTTACTTTTATTTCTTCATTTTTCTTTATTGCTGTAAGTAAATTGATTAATTTATATCTTGATATAGATATTGTGTTAAATACCATTACTGCTAAATACATTATTGCAAAATATATACATGTTTTTATACATGCATCTTGAGAAAATATCAGTTTATATCCTGTTAAATCCGCTTCAAATAATTTTGCTACTAATATGGACATAAATTGTGATGCAAATATTCCTACTAAAAGCCCTACTGCTAAAGAGAGTATTCCTACAAATATGGTTTCTAATATTATTATCTTTGATATTTGCCATTTTCCCATTCCAAGTGTCATATATATTCCAAATTCTTTTTTTCTTCTTTTAATTAAGAAATTGTTTGCATATACTATTAGTAGTCCTAATATTATTGCTACAAATACCGATATAAATCCCAACATGCTTATCATTAATGTTATCATTTGTCTTGTTGAATTTGATACTTGCATTATTGCTTGACTACTTTCTAATGAGTTAAACATATAAAATATGCTTACACCTAATACTAAAGTTATAAAATATATTGCATAATCTTTGAAACTTTGTTTTATGTTTTTTAGTGATAACTTAAATAACATCGCTTAAGTCACCTCCAAGAAGTGTTTGTACTTCTATTATTTTTTCAAAGAATTGTTTTCTTGTATCATTTCCTTTTATCAATTCATTAAATATTTTTCCATCTTTTATAAATAATACTCTACTTGCATATGATGCTGAAAATGCATCATGTGTTATTAGAAAAATTGTAGCTTGTATTTCTTTGTTTAAAAATTCAAATATTTCTAATAGCTGTCTTGCAGACTTTGAGTCTAAAGCTCCAGTTGGCTCATCTGCTAATACCAATTGTGGATTTGTTATAATTGCTCTACTTGATGCTACTCTCTGTTTTTGCCCCCCTGATACTTGATATGGATATTTGTTTAGTATTTCTTCTATTCCTAACTTCTGTGCTATTTCTTTTACTCTTTTGTCTATTTCTCTTATATTAACTTTTTGAATTGTTAATGCAAGTGCTATATTTTCATAACATGTTAATGTGTCTAATAAGTTAAAATCCTGAAATATAAATCCTAATTCTTCTCTTCTAAATTTGTTTAAATTATTTCCCTTTAGTCTTGTTATATCTTTTCCATTTACAAGTATATGACCACTTGTTACTTTATCTATTGTTGAAATGCAATTCAATAGTGTTGTTTTTCCTGACCCTGATGCTCCCATTATTCCTACGAATTCTCCTTTTTCTACATCAAAACTTATATTGTCTATTGCTTTTGTTAAATTTGTTTTGTTTCCATAGTATTTTTCTATACTCTTTACCTCTAATACTTTACTCATTATTTTTCCCTCCTGTATAGAGTATAATCTGTTTTTTTATTATCTACCATTGATTTATATTACATTTTCCTTACGTTTTTGTAATATAAAAACTTCCTTTTGGAAATATAATTCTTACTTCTGTTTCTTTATTTTCAATAGAATTTAATTCTAGTCCAACTCCTAATTTATTACATAATTTTTTGCATAAATACAAACCTATTCCTGTCGACTTCTTTCCTAAAATTCTTCCATTTGTTCCTGTAAATCCTTTTTCAAAAACCTTAGTAATTTCTCCTTTTTTTATTCCTATACCATTATCTTTTATATACAAAATTACTTTGTCTTTAACCTCTCTGCTATATATATCTATTTGTTTATTTATATTCCTGTATTCTTCATCTACATTAATATTCATCTCATTTTCTGCATATATTTTTTCATTCTTTGGCTTTGAATATTTTATACTGTTCGCTATTATTTGATTTAGTATAAATGTAATCCATTTACTATCTGCATAAATTTCTCTTTCAATGTCTCTTACATTTACTTTTATTTTTTCTGCAATTAACTGATTTTTATTCTTTTTAATTACACTATTTATTATTTCTTTTAATTGTACTTTTCTTATTACATAATCTTTTTCTACATTATTGCTTCTTGCGTAAAACAATGCTTGCTCTGTATAGTCTTCTATTTTGTCTATTTCTTCATCTATACTTTTTGTTATACTATTTTTATTATTTTCTATTATTAGCTTACTTGTTGCTATTGGTATTTTTACTTCATGTATCCATAACTCTATATATTCTTTATATTCTTCTTGAATATGTTTGTAATAGTTTACATTTTCTATCATTGATTTGTCTATTTCTTGCAATATTTCATATAATAATTTTCCCTCTGTAAAATTTGCATTTGATATTATTTCTGTTATTAGATACTTCTGTTCTAATTCTTCTAGTTGCTCTTTTATGTTTTTATAGTATATCTTTTTATTGTAAAATTCAATCGCTATTCCTATGCAGTATGTTAATAATATTATTATTGGTATATAAATTTTTATCATTGTTCCAAAATTATATATCATTAAAAATATTTCTATTGTTAATAGTGCAAATATTATTAAAACTATACTTAATAATTTATCTTTTATAAATTCTATAGATTTCATCTTAATATATATCCCTGTCCCCTTTTAGTTTCCAATATTTCTTTTATTTCCAATTCTTCTAACTTATTTCTTACTCTTGTTATATTTACTGTTAGTGTATTGTCATCTACAAATTCATCTGTGTCCCATAAATATTCCATTAATTCTTCTCTTGACACTATTTTGTTTCTGTTCTTTGCTAAACATTGTAATATCTTACTTTCGTTTTTTGTTAATTCTATTTGTTTATTTCCTTTTTCTATTTTGCTTTCTGATATATTTAGTATGAACTGTGTACAATCTATTTTGCTTTTTTCTAATTCGTTTTTATTTATTCTTTTTAGTATTGATGCTATTCTTGCTAATAATATTTGTGTGTTATATGGCTTTGTTATATAGTCATCTGCCCCATAGTTTATTGATATTAATTCATCCATTTCGTTATTCCTACTTGTTATCATTATTATTGGTACTTCTGACTTCTTTCTTATTTCTTTACATATATATTCTCCATCACTAAATGGTAAGTTTATATCTAATAAGATTAAGTCACTTTCACTTTTCATTATATCTTCTATGCAATTGTCATATTTTTTTAGTCCTTCTGCTTTATATCCATTATTGTTTAAAAATTTTTCTAATTCGTTTCGTAATTTTTCATCATCTTCTACTATTAGTATTTTTTGCATATTGTTTCTCCTCCTGTTTAAATTTCTCTCATTATTATACCATATTTGATTTAAAACACTATAAATATTTTTAAATAATTGCATTTTTTTCATAATACTATTATATATTATAATATGTAAAAATACAGTTTAGGAGGACAAATGTATGTCAAAAAATTCAGCAGTATCACATGGACCTATGGAAGCAGTGCTTCAAGTTGTAAATGAGGCAAGAGCACAAGGTTATCGTGAAGGCTATCTGGAATTAGCTTATAAATACCATGTGGAAATTAATATCTCTGAAGAACAATACCAACGGTATTTAGAGGTAAAACAGCAGTATGATATGGATAATTCGTTACAAAATATGAATAATCTTATTAATACTACCAAAGATATTATGTCACTTATATCTTGTAACAAAACTGAATAGTCATGCAGTCCAAAATGCGAAAAAGACATCCAAATTGAGTAATCGGATGTCCTTTTTCTATTTATGTAATATTAAATATTACTATCAATTAATCTTCTTTTTCTATCATTGCTTTTTTTAAAATCCAATATCTTTAGACCATCTTGAACATATATATTTCTCATAAAATATTTCCATATAGTTCCATTTAAGTAATTTTCTATCATAACGATTTCTATTCCTTTATCAATCCCAATATATTCATTAGCAAACCATGAATTATCTTCTTCTAAATTATATCCATCTTTAAAACCATATTTTCCCCATAATTTAGGAAAATTGTTATAATAATATTCCATTGCTTTAATTGATTCTTTTGGTGTAAAAACTATTGAGCCTATTGCACCACAAGGTGTTATTGTTCCATCATTTTCTACTTCTAAATTTACCCCACAAGGCTCTGCTCCAAAACCACAATATCCTTTTGGTCCTAAACATGCTGTTAGTCCCCATGAATTTTCTCCATACGTCTTAAATTTTTCTTTGTTGTCTATGCAATATTGTCTATTTGCTTTTGTTGCTTTTATTGAATTTTCAAACCAATCTATATTATCTTTATCTTTTAAATTCATAAAATTTATCCATGCATGTGAAAATTGATATGTAAATAAATTACCACAATATGTATATATTATATCTTTTATTTCTTTATAATTTGTCTTTTCTCTTTTAAAATCATAATACATACTTTTATCTATTGGGTATGTCGGAGAACTTACACCTAATACATATAACATTAATTGTTCTGCATACATATCCCAATGTCCCCAAAATCCTTTTTCAGGTGTATATCCCATATAAAAATAGTTTGTTTCTTTATTTCTGTACCATTCCCAGTTTATTCTTTTATATAAAATTTCTGCCTTTTCTTTTACTTCTCTTCCAAAATATTCTCCAGCTGTTAAAGCCCCACATATAAATATTGCTGTATCTATTACAGATATTTCGCAGTTCCATTCTCTTTTTCCTGTTTCTATATTTATAAAGTGATAATAAAATCCATTTTTACCTTCTACATTATTTATAAATGTATCTAATGTTCTACTTGCTCTTTTGTATGCTTCTTCATATTTCATCCATTTATATTTTACTCCAATAATTAATGCCGCTAATCCATATCCAACAGATGCAATACTTGCTACATGGTCTGCTATTTTTGTCTTATCTCGTATTAATCCATATCCTTTGCTGGTTTTGTCTAAGTTTGCTTCTTTTATGAAGAAATTATAACTTCTTTTTAATTCTTTTATTATAATTTTTTGGTTATAGCATTTTTTTATTCTCAACACTAACACTTCCTTGTATAATTTTTACTTACTTTTATTATACATTTTTGATATGTTAAGAAGCAATGGAAGTTTTTGGTTAAGTAGTTTTTTCTTCTATAAAATCCAACACATCTTGATAAACCTCCATATGGTTATCTTCATTAATCAATTCATGTCTTTTACCTTCATATAGTTTGCTTTTAATATTTGTATAACCAATAGAATGTAAAAATAACTTCAAATGATTAAATTTCTCCTCATTTTGTATAACTTTATCATCTTTTCCAGCTATAATAAATATTGGCATATTTTTATTTTTCATTTGCCAGTTTTCTTTGTTATATGCTTCTTTCATGAGTTTAAAAAGATTAATAAAACCATTTGTTGTAAAAATATATCCACACAGATTATCCTTATTGTAACCTTCCACAGCTACCTCATTTGAACATATCCAACCATTTTCTATCTTATGCTTTGTATTATAACTTCCAAAAGTTAATGTATTTAAAAATTTACTTCTATATTTTTCTCCCTTTAGCATTTTAACTAGTCTCGCAAAAAATACTCCAACTCCAGCTAGTTTGTTTTCAGTAGGTGGACCACATAATATAATTTTTTGTATCTTATCATCATATTTTTTTAAATAATTTCTTGATATTAATGTTCCCATACTATGGCTAAATATATATTTTTTAAGACCTGTATATTTAGAAGCTATATACTCAGTTACTTGATATAAATCATCAACTATATAATTTATATCTTCTGTATAAAAATATCCCAAATCATTAAATGCTTTAACACTTGCTCCATGTCCCCTGTGATCATGAATAACACATACATATCCTTTTGATGATAAGTATTCCATAAAATCAAAGTATCTTTCCTTATGTTCTGCCATTCCATGTGATATTTGTACTATTCCTTTTGGCTTTACATCTGATGGCTCTGATATTGCTAATTCTATCTCTAAGTTATCTTTTTTTGACTTTATTTTTTCAATCTTCATTGTATATTCCCTCCTCTGTTTTTATTAACTTGTTTATATATCTCATCATATCTGTAGTTTCTATTTATAATTTAAAAATTATTATATATTTTTTACATCATTAATATACCATTAAATTATAACCTTTTCAATATGAATAAATCTTATATTGTCATAGTTATACAAACTTAAAGGCTTATTAAATGCATCATATGTATGTGCTGAAACATAAATGCTATTGTTTTCTTTCCTAGTTACTACTAATGAATGTTCAAATTTATTATTTGCAAAACTTAATTGAATTATATCTCCTTCTTTTATTTCTTCTCTTGTTGCTACTTTTCCAATTGGCCCTACCCCACTTTTCCTTGTTAGATAATTATATAAATATTCTACTCCTGTCCATGATGGTGATTTATTATTTGTGTTTATATAATACCATCCAAAAGTTGGCTTATAATTCATTATTTTACTTCCTGCAAAAATACATTGTGATATAAAATTCGTGCAGTCTCCTCCTAGTTCATCATAATTATAATATTTAGGATTTCTTTTATATGCCCATTCTGATGCATACCTTACAACATTATTTCTTAAATATTCTCTTTCCAAAAATACCACCCTAAATATATTAGTGTGGTATTTTAATTTAAGTTACAAATATATGAAAACTTTTCTATTTACAAGTTACTGATTTTTTTGTATTTAATTTTCTTTCTTTATATATTTTATGTATTCAATATTGCTATTTTTACTTCTTTCTACCATTGTGTTATAAATTTGGTCTCTTAAGTCTTGCTGTTGTTCTTTAATAGTTAAATCTTTATTTGGAAAAAATGGTCCATCTATATATGTTACTATTTTAATTTTATTCTCTACATATTTTTGGTATGTATTTGTCATACAAAATGATGGCTTTGATAATTGTATCGGATACTTAAATGATACTGTTTTAAATGGTCTTATTTTTGTGTAATATGGCCATATATGTGCTTCTGGATATATTGTAATTGAATATTTGCTTTCTATTCTTTTTTGTATTGTTTCTAAAAAATTCTTCATTGCTTTTTTGTTACTTGGGATTGGTATTGCTCCTAACATTTCTACAATTGTTCTTAAATACTTCATAGATATATTTTCTGGATTAACTATAAAGTAGTTCCTTTTTGGATAATTTGCAATACTTGGTATAAATGTATCTGCAAAAGGCTGAGTATGATTTCCATATATAAAATATCCTTCATTTTTATATTGTTTTAATTTCTCTTTTCCTATATATTTTATTCTAAATTTTATTTTGGCATATAATACTTTTATAGGCATACTTAAGAAGTTTTGTACAATATAAGAGGTTATATTCCATATTGGATTTTTGTGAATATATTTATAATTTTCGTTTATTACTCTTGGCTCTATTTTAGCAGTAGAAAATTCTTCATTTAATTCATCTGTATAATAAATTACTTTCTTTTCTTCCATTTTCTTTTTCTTTCTTTTTATATATTTTTTAAAATGGGCGAGTATTCTCGCCCATTTATCAACCTTGATTAGCTTCTGTTTCATATTGAAGAGGTATTTTGTAAAAATCCTCATATATATTTTTCCATATTTCGAAGTTCTTTGCTTTCATTATTACTACATTTTCTTTTTTTGTTAATTTATCATCTTGATATATAGGCTCTTCTATATTAACTATATATTCTTGTATTGGAAATCCATCTTCTCCAATTATATTGCTATCTTCCATTGTTATAAATATTGGTATTATTGGAACATTATTTCTTACTGCAATTCTATATGCTCCATTTTTTAATGGTTTTGGTTTTCTATAATTCCACCACATACTTTGTTCTGGATATATTAATATACAGTCTCCTCTTTCTAAAATTTTGTCAACTGCTTTCATGAATTCTACCATTGTTTTTGTGTTTGAACTTAGTGGTAATGTATCACAGTTTCTAAAAAGAAAACCATAGAATCCTGGAAAATTTGTGTAATTTCCTTCCCTTATTACTTTGTATAATTTTCTGCTTTTTCCTGGCTCGGTTGTTCTAAATATTCCCTCAACTGTAAATGAATCAAATGGATTAAAATGATTACATGTTATTATTGCTCCTGTTGTTATTTTGTTTAGATTTTCTAAACCTTTTACTTCTTTTATCATTAATCTATTTTTTCTTATCATTTTTTCAAAGAATCTTGTACCAAGAGTATTGGCTACCTTCGATTTTATCTTGCTAGTTCTTTTCTCTCTAAGATAATCTACATTGTCTAAGGTTAATTCTATTGTTGGTGGGTCTTTTTCTACATCTTGGTCAAATTTTCCTTCTCTTTCAAGTCTTTTTATTTCCTCTTGTATTTCTTGTCTATATTGAGCTATTTCCACATTCTCTTTCATCTTTATCTCCTATTTTTTCTATCGTCTCCTACGCAGTCACACTCGTATTGTGCTAATTGTTGAAGTTTTATGTTTGACTCTTCTCCTTTGAATTTATCTTCTTCTGTATAATTTGCTTTTATTTTTAGTATGTCATCTATGTATTCTGTTTTGTTTGCATATTTCCAAAAATGTTCTTGATATGGTGTATCATCAAAATACCATGGTTTAAATGCTAAGTTGTAATGTATTAATTTTAAATTTTCTCCTTTTGCTTCTGGATTTCCTTGAGCTACTGCTACTGGCATTCTGTTCCATGCTTTATCTATTATTTTTACTCTTCCTTTACATAGTCTGTTTAAATAGTCTTGGTCTTGTGCTACTGAGAATTTTATTTGTCCTAATGAATATAATAATTTTTCTTGGAAATTAAATTTTCTAAGTGCATCTAAATTCATTAATAATATTCCTGCATTAAAATAATTTCTATGGTCTGCTACTCCTACAACTTTTTCAGCATAGTTTCCAAATACTTCTATTGTTTGTATTACATCATCTGGTGCTCCACCTACTAGGTTGTCTCCTAAGTCCGTATTATATAAGTCAGCAACATCTGATAATATTACTATGTCACTGTCTAAATATAATATTTTATCATATTGTGGATATAGTGTTGGTATAAATAACCTATAATATGTTGTTTTTGAATAATAATCTCTTGTAAATAACTTTTCTTTTATCTCTTCTACATGTTTATTAAAGTCTACAAATTCTATGCTTATATTTTCTTTTTCATATTTTTTTATTTTAATTTTATTTTCTTTACTTATACTTGTATATAATATTCTTATTACATAATTATTTTCTTTTGATGAGTTGTCTATTAATGATTGTAATGATACTGCTAAAAATGGAATATATCCATCATCTACTGCAAAAAATATTGGTACTTCTTTTACTTTGTTTTCTACTATTTTTTCTTCTTTCTTATCCATATACTTTCTCCCTTTTATTTGTTTCATATTTTTCTTTTAATTCTTGGTATTCTTTTAAATCTTCATCAAATCTATAACATTTTAATACCTTGTGTATCTGTTCTACATGCCATTGTTTGTAATTTTCTGTTCGTGGATATGGTAAAATTAAAAGTCTTTTGCAAAAGTGACAAATTACTGTGTCTTCTCTATCAAATTTTGATTGTTCATTATATTTTCTTGGTAATAATAACTTTTTTGTTGTATTCCAATATATTGCATCTTGGTCTGCAAATATCATTTTTTTTGTTCGTATTGAATTTCTTGCTTTTTCTAATAATCCTGTTTCTTTTATTTTTTTCATATTAAGTAATAACATTCCTGCATTTATATAGTCTGGTCTTATTATTTTTGACCCATACTTTTCTTTTACTGCTGCATATTCATATTCTGTAACATCAATATTATAAAGTTCAGATATATCTTTATCTGCCATCATATCTATGTCTAAATATAAAATTTTGTCTGGTATTTCTGGTACTAAATCTGCTAACAGTCTTAATAATGTATATGGTGTACAATATGCTGTTTCGTTCTTACATTCTTTGAATTCTCTTTCATATAATTCAGTTACATCTATTTTTATGACTTCATTATCATATTTTTTTGATTTGACCACTTGCTCTAAAAATTCTATTTGTTCATCTGTTATACATGCGTAGTTTGGATTTAATCTTGTAAGATTCATAGTAAATATATAACATCTTATAGTTTCATTTGTCTTGTTTGTTATAGATATTAATTCACTAAGTGCTCCATCAAACACTTTATTATTACCACATAATAGTATATTTATCATTTTTTACCCCTATTAAAAGAATAGACTTAATTTATAATTTTTGTTTCTATAAATAAGTCTATTGCATTATATATTATTTTTAATTTTTTTTCAACTCATTTTTTTCTTCTTCGACATTTTTTATTTCATTTTTCATTTCTTCTTTTATTATTTCTTCTGTTTTTTCTTCTATTTCGTTATTTTTTCCCTTTATTTCATTTATTATTACAACTATTCCACTTATTAATACAAATAAATAGAAATTAACTCCTCTATTTAGTAATACAGCACTATGTATCATAGTTGTACTATATATTGTTTTAAATATTTCTATAAATGCACCTTCAGTTACTCCTACAGCTCCTGGTGAAGGTATTGCAGATACTGTTGCATATACAATTGATTGTAATGAAATAATTCTGAAAATGCTGTGTTGTGAAAATCCTAATGCACAATATACCGAATATGTTATACTGTAATATAATATAAATTGTATGCCAGTTGTAAGTATTGTCTTTAATATTAATTTTTTATTATTTTTTATATACTTTGCACTATATTGATATTTTATTAATTCATTTTCAAACTTTTCTTGCTTCTTTTCTATATTTTTAACTCTAAAAAATTTTAGTACTTTTATTGCAATGTTTATTAATCCTTTTGACATTCTTCTTGAAAATATTCCTACTATTAATAACCCTAATGCACTTGCATTAAATACTATTCCCATTATAAATAATGCTATTAATCCACCTTGTAAATATTGATAGTTGAATATTACACTAACTAATGCAAATCCAATTGTTATTATTTGCATACTGCTTAAACTTATTAATAGTGCTAGTGTTGAATTTGCAACAGATATATTATCTTTATACATATAGTATACCTGCATTGGTTGCCCTCCACTTGCTGCTGGTGTTATTGAACTAAAGAAAAATCCTATTAGTGCATATTTTAGATTCTTTAAAAATGTTGATTTTTCATTTAATGCTTTTAGTGTTCTCCCTATGTTTATTGCTTCACATACCATATATAATGCCATACATGTTATTGCTATGAATATAAATTCTACTTTTACTGATTTTATTATTTCTAATATCTGCATTATACTTTGGTCTTTTAATAATATATACAAAGTTAATACTATCAAGCATAAAAATAATATGAAATTTCTTATTAATTTCCCATTTTTCTTCACTTTTTATGCATCCCCTTATTATTGTTTTATTTTTCTTTTGTTTATTATTGTATTGTTTCAATTGCTTCTTTTGTTACTTTGTTTTTATCAAATTTGTTTATTATAAATACTATTATTGCTACAATTACTAATACTATTGCATATAAGATTAGACTCGTTTTCCAATCTCCTTTTGCTAAACTTGCTCCTGCTAATGTCGATGATATTATTGATGGTATTCTAGCAAATGTTGATATTATTATAAATCTTGTTGCTTTTATTGGTAATAGACCAGCTATATATGTTAATAAATCTTTTGGTGTTCCTGGTATTAAAAACAATATTAGCATTATCATTTCTATTTTCTTTGGATTTTGAAATGTTTTACTATTTTCTATTTTTCTTACTTTTTTAGGGTCACAAAATTCATATACAAACTTTTTTCCATATTTTTTTACTAATAAAAATATTGCTGTTGCTATTATTGCACAGGATGTCATTATAAATATTGTTCCCCATATTCCTCCATAACACATTCCTGCTAATATTTCTATTGGTTCTCCTGGTACTATTATTAGAAATATTTGTGCTACCTGTAATCCAAATAGTATTAATAATCCTAATATTCCTGATTCATTTACTCTTTCTTTGAAGGCTATTTGTCCTTCTACACTTGATAGCTGTTTCATAACTGGTATTAGATATATGATTATTCCTACACATAAAGCAAGTACTAGTATTGTCATTATTATTCTAAATATTTTTATTTTTTTACTTTTCTTCATTTTATCCCTCTTTTGGACATTTTTCTTGCTCCTAATTTTTATTATAGCTTTTACATATTGGTTTGTCAAACATTTATATTATTTTAATTAGTAGTATTTTTTTCTAAATTAGTATATAACTAACATGTTTAAAAATAGAATATGATTTTCTATATTTTGAGTTCTTTACTGTATATGGGATTATAACAACTTTTGTTTTTCCTAGCACATATTATATATTTTTTTCATTTTGCTTTTTTGCTAGTCAGCGGGAATTCCCGCCGACTAGCAAAATTAGTTGTTTTTTTAAAAATATATAATAACATATAAACTCTATTTTCTCTACACAACTAAGTTTTATATATTATTCTTTCTAATTGTTTCTATTATGTTTTGATTATTAATTTTATTTAATGAATATCTCATAATTCCACCAATTAGAATAACTACAGCAACTATAGAAATTATAATTCCATTTTCAGGTAAAATGTATCCCATTGTTATATTATTTACAAATCCTTTATATATTAAATAAGATAACAATAATCCAACAGGAATTCCTATAATTAATGATTTTAGCCCATAAAATAAACTTTCTAAACGAATCATTTTATTGAATTCTTTTTTTGTCATACCTATTGATTTTAAATTAGCAAATTCCTTTTGTCTTAATTCCATATTAGTAGTTATTGTATTAAATATATTTGTTACACCAATCAATGATATTACTGTTATAAATCCATATAAGAAAATTGCAATTACAATCCACATAGCCTTTTCATTTCTTACACTTTCTTCTAAATTACTAATGTTAAAGTTACTCGTACCATAGTTGTTTTTAATATATGTTTCAAAATTACTAGTATTTCTAGCTTCTATATACATATGAATATAATCATCTATATTTTTTTCATACTCATCAATAAATTCATCACTTACAATAATGTATCCTGACAAAGAATTTCTGTTTTCTAATCCTTTTGGATGATTTGATGTAATCCCTGCAATTTCTATACTTATTTCATCATCTTCTGCTCCAGCTGTAAGATTAATTGTGTCTCCTTTTTTATAGTCATATATTCTAAACATTTGGTAAGTTGACTTGTTATTTATTGTAACATATTCAGTACAATCATCAACTAAAATTGCTTTATCTTTTACATCATCATATTTCAATCCAAGCTCTTTAATAAATCTATCATATTCTTGTTTTCCTAGTGCTTTCATTTCTAAAGTAACCCCTGTTGTTTCACTTTCTGCTTCTGGGTATATTTCTTTGTATTTCTCTGAATAATGCTCCATCATCTCTTGTGAATTTACTAACATACTTCTTATTATTGAATATGATTTTACTTCAGAATTTTTTGATATTTCTTTCATATCTTGTAAGCTTTTTTTGCTAGATTCTGAGTCTTCATCATTTGAAAATATTGCCATATTATATTTATAGTCTTTATAATATATGCCACTTGTTTTAAATGCATAATTCATAAATGATGACATTGCTATAAATATTGAAACACTTACTACTATTGATATTACAGTAGTTCTGTATTTTTTATTATTCCTTTTTAAATTTTTATATGCAATATCTCCACCTATTCCGAAAACTTTTTTAACCAATTTTGGTGATTTTAACTTCTTAGACTTTATTTTAATATCTTGATTACTTCTTATTGCCTCTATTGGAGATATCTTAGATGCTTTTCTTGCAGATTTTCTTGCAGACCAATATATTGTTATTCCACTCAATAGTATTGCTATTAATATAGCTATAATGTTTGTAGAAAATATAAGGTCCATTCCATATAAACTTTCTCTTAATATAGTTTTTATTACTTGTAATAAGATAAAAATAGCTCCTAATCCTGAAATTATTCCTATAGGTATACCAATTATAGCTAATATAAATCCTTCATATAAAACATTTCTTTTTATTTGCTTAGAAGTTGCTCCAATTGATGCTAACATACCATACTGTTTTGTCTTTTCTGTTATTGATATTTCAAAACTATTTCTTATGCAAAATACAGATGTTACAATAATTATACCTATTACTACTGCTGCAACTGTATAAAGCATTGTTAATGTGCCTTTGCTAAATTGTGAATTTTCCCATCTTATTAAACCACTATTTACATCAAATTGATATTTTAAATTTGCATAATCTTCCACCGATAAATCTTCTATAACTTTTTCATCTACTTGCTGTATTTCTGCAGTTGTTGCTGTTTGCTTATCTAAATTTTTATATCTTGTATATACATTTATATTTTTTCCGTTGTTATAATTTTCTAATAGTGTTATAACTGTATATCCTGGTGCTCTAAATCCTTCAATGTTCCAGCTAGGTCTTTCCATTATTCCTACTATTTTGTATTTTTGTGTAAATTCAGGAACAAGTTCTTCTGGGATAAATTCTTCTATATCTGTTCCAATTTCATTACCTTCATTTGTTTCTTCTGACTTCGTTTGAGTTTTATAGTCTTCTTCTAGGATATATGGATTATTTTGGTCTAACTCATCTTCCCCCATCATCCTCTTTCCAATTTCTAGAGTTATTTCATCACCTATCCTTAAATCAACTTTTCCATTAGTTTGTATATGCTTAGAAATTACTATTTCGTTTTCATTTTCTGGAAATCTTCCTTCTAATAAATCTATATTTAGGTTTTTTATAGCTTCTTTAGTATATCCCATTAAATATAGATATGGTTTGTATTCATTCTTACTTTCTTCAAATTTACTATATCCTATGTCTTGTGTTATATAAAATAATTCAATATTTCTGTTTTTTTCTATATATTTTAGTTCTTCTAGTGGAACATCTTTAAATTCGTAATGAAAGTCTCCATTTTCTGATTTTTCATATTCTATTAATGATGCTTGAAAACTTGATATTAATGTTGCTACACCTGTTATTAATGCTGTTGCTAATATTACTCCTATTATTGTTACTATAGTTCTCTTTTTGTTTAACTTTAAACTTTTTATTGTTAGTCTATTTAGTAGTTCCATAATTCCCACCTCCTAGACTATCTTTCCATCTTCGATTTTTATTACTCTATCTGCTATTTTGGCTATTTCTAGGTCATGTGTTATCATTATTATTGTTTGATTGTATTTTTGGTTTGATACTTTTAATAAGTTTACAATTTCATCACTTGATTTTGAGTCTAAGTTTCCTGTTGGTTCATCTGCTAGTACTATTGCAGGGTTATTTATCAAACTTCTTCCTATTGATACTCTTTGTTGCTGTCCTCCTGATAACTCATTTGGTAAATGTTGTTTTCTGTTTTCTAAGCCTAAAGTTTTTAATAATTCATTTAATTGGACTTTATCAACTTCTCTTCCATCTAAATCACAAGGAAGTGTTATATTTTCTTCTACATTTAATATTGGTATTAAATTATAAAATTGATATATTAATCCTACTTGCCTTCTTCTAAATATTGCTAATGCATCATTATTTAGTGAATATATGTCTTTTCCTTCTATATATACTTTCCCAGATGATGGTCTATCAACTCCTCCTATTAAGTGTAATAATGTAGATTTTCCGCTTCCTGAACTTCCTACTATTGCCACAAATTCTCCCTTTTGTACTGAAAATGATATGTTGTCTACTGCTTTTACTTCATTTTCATTCTTTCCATAAGTTTTGGTTAAATTTTCTACTCTTAAAATTTCCATTTACTTATCCTCCTTTAATTTTATTTGTTGGTTTTATTATAATGTCTTAAAGTGACAATCAAGTGACTATTTATTATTTATTTTAAATATTTTATCGTAAATGTTGTCCCTTCTCCTATTTTAGAATCTACTGATATATATCCATTTTGTTTTTCTATTATCGATTTTGAAAGTGAAAGACCTATTCCTATACTATTTTCATTTGAATTTGTAGTTTTATAAAATCTGTTGAATATGTTTTTTAAATCTTCTTTTTCTATGCCTTGTCCTTTATCTATTATTTTTAAACTTACATATACATTGTTTTCTTCTAATTGTATTGTGACTTTTTTGTTTTCATTACTGTGTTCAATTGCATTTTTTATAATATTTTGTATTGCTTCTTTATTCCAGTTATAGTCTCCGTTGATAGTTATTTTTTTTGTTGCCTTTAGTTCTATTTCTATTTGTTTTAACTCTGATAATACTTCTAAATTATTTATTATCTCTTTTAATAATTTATTTAAATCTACTTCTTTGTTTTCAAATTCTACTACTCCTGCTTCTAGCTTAGATAATTTTAATAATGATAATATTAAAAAGTTCATTCCTTTTATTTGCTTTATAACTTCCATTATGAATCTATTTCGAGTTTCTTCATTCATTCCTTTACTTTCTGAAATATTATCTAATAATATTTGTATAGATGTTAATGGTGTTTTTAGTTGATGTGATATGTCTGATACTGATTCTAATATTGCTTCATTTTGCATTTTTTTATTTTCTGCTTCTTCTTTCAGAATTACTGTTATTTTGTATAGTGAGTTTTTTAGACTGTTTAACTCGTCTTCTGAGCTTTCTTCTATGTTTATGGAATAATCTTTACGTGATACTTTTTGTATATACATGTCTAGTTCATTTATTTTTTTCTGTCTTTGTCGTAAATATATTACAAATACTATTATGTATGCGATAAATCCCACTGATATGATTCCTATATTTACATATAAACTTGTCTTTTGATTTTTTTCTATTTCTAAACTCGCAGGTATTTCCTCTGTTATTCCATATTTTTTTAATACTTCTTTTCCTTTTTCGTAATTTCCTGTACTATTTAATATATCTATAATTTTCTTATCATCAAAATCTGGATATTCTGCTTGTATCTCTCCTATTATTAATGCTATCTGCTTATGTAACTGTTTTGTATATATTTCATTCTGTACTTTTGTTGTAATTAGCATTATTATTATAGATAATACTGCTGTTATGATGGATAATATTATATATTTTACTGCTCTTTTATTTTTTGATATTTTCATCTACTTTTCCTAGCAAGTGAACTTAAAGCTCACATTTTTTCCTTTCTTATAGATTGTTATTTGTTTTCTACCCTATATCCTAACCCTCTGACAGTTTCTATTATTTCTCCATTTTTGTCTCCTATCTTTTCTCGTATTCTTTTTATATATACAGTTAATGTATTGTCATTTACAAAGTTTCCTGCTATATCCCATATATCGTTTAATATTTCTTCTCTTGTTATTAGCTTGTTCATATTGTTGAATAAGTTTAGTAATATTTTGTATTCTAATTTTGTTAATATTACTTCTTGTCCTTGATTATATACTTTTCCTGATGTTACATCAATTTTTACATTTTTGCATATTATTTCATTATTGATTTTTTCATTTCTTCTTAATACATTTTTTATTCTTGATATTAATTCTCTGTTTCTAAATGGTTTTATTATATAGTCTTCTGCTCCTATTTCTAGTCCTTCTACTACATCTTTTTCTTCTTCTTTTGCTGTTAAGAATATTACTGGATAGCTTGTTTCTTGTTTTATGTATTTGCATAAGTCAAATCCATTTCCATCTGGTAATGTTACATCTAATAGTATTAAATCTATTTTTTCTTGTTCTTTTTTGTTTTCTTCTATTATTGTTTTTGCTTCTTTTTTGTTTTGGGCTGTTTTTAGTTTTATTTTTTCTTCATTAAATAGATATTCTAGTCCTAATATTATTGCTTCATTATCTTCTACTAATAATATTGTTGTTTCCATTCTTTTCTTTCCTTTCTTGCCTTTAATTTATCGTTTTTTAGTATATCATCTATCTTTTTTCTTGTAAATATTTATATACTTATATACATAATTTTTAAGGGACTACAAAAATTGCAGTCCCCTTTTCCAAATTATCTTGTTTGTTGTTTCTTTTGATATGGTAATCTTATGGTATATCGATTATCCAATTACGCAATCTATTGCTTCCAATAAAGATTTTTTCAGTTTCGTATTGGTCTCTGTAAGAGCAATCTTCCTTTCATGATTGTTATTATCATATGAATCTTTTACTTTCCTATTAATCCAGTCCGTTATAGTCGCCATTATTACATCGACTTTATAACTTTCTTTTTCTATTGTAGCTGTAGTAATTTCTGAAGTGTCCCCTCCTTGTAAGATTCTTGAGTACATGCCCAAATACATGTTGTTATAGGTTACTGGCTCCCCCTTCTTTGATTTATTCCAATATTGTAAAACTTTCTTCATTTCTTGACCTGAAGTAGTTGATTTCCATGATGTTGTTATGGATTTTTCTCTGCAGGAAATGTTAATTATAGCATCATGAAATGCTTTTGTCTCTTTAGCTTTTTCTGTCGGAATTGTATACAACATTCCTTCATCTCTGAACTGTGTAACAGCATTTACCAATTTTACAGTATACTTTATTATTGTAACCATGGAATCTTCTTCTGTAGGAACATTTCCTAAAGAATTTATTTCTTTTTTAAAATCCTTTATTCTTTTTAAATAGCTCCTCCAGTTTTTTTGATTTGTCGGGTATACATATATCTCACAGTAATACTCATTATATCCGTTTTCCCTTCTTTTGTGCTGTTCTCTCCAGCCGATTCTTGCCTTTTTGCTGTTTTTATCAGATGTTTGTATTGGTATCTCCTTTCCTATTGTTTTTTTGTAGTATTCACCATACCGATTTTTCTTCCATACCATTTTCTGTTTTTCCATCTTGCTATCTCCTTTTAAACTTGGTGATTTACTTGGTTTCTTTTTGTATTATAACATATTACTTCTCATGTTTCAATATTATGTTAATTATTTAAATATGATTTATAGAATATTTTCTAGTTATTTTAATTTTATAATTTTATCAATGTTCATTTTTCCAGCTCTTGTTATTGATTTATATCCATATCTTTGTTTTATATCATCTATTGTTTTATCTATCTTTTCCTGTTTTTTATCTTCTTCTTTGTCAAATAAAGATAATTGAACTTCATCTTTTTCTATTAAATTGTCGACTCTCATTCCTACTAATCGTATTTCCATACCTGGCTTATACATTTCTTCTAATAGTTTTTTAGCTTTATTGTATATATCTTTTGTATTTGATGTTGCGGTGTCTAGTCGTTGTTGGTGAGAAAAGTTTTGAAAGTCTTTTGTTCTTAATTGCACATTTACTACTTTTGCTAACATTTCGTTTTTTCTTAGTCTATATGATACTTGTTCTGTTAATGCTAATAGTATTTCTTTTAATTTTTCTATATTGGATACATCTACTGGTAATGTTGTAGAATTCCCTATTCCTTTTGGCTTTTCTTTTTTATAATGTACTTCTGAATTGTCTATTCCATTTGCATATTCCCACATCATTTGCCCATGTTTCCCAAATCTTTTCGCTAGTATTTTTAAATCTGTTTTTGCTAAGTCTCCTATTGTTTTTATTCTCATATTATATAACTTTGGAACTGTTTTTCTTCCTAACATAAATAGTTCTCCAACTGGCAATGTCCACATTTTAGTTGGTATTTCTTCTTTATATAATGTGTGTATTTTATCTGGTTTTGTAAAGTCTGATGCCATTTTTGCTAATAGCTTGTTATTTGCCACTCCTACATTTACAGTAAATCCTAGTTCTTCTTTTACTCTTTTGTTTATTTCTTTTGCTTTTTCTATTAGTGTTCCTCCTGCTAAATAATTGGTCATGTCTAGAAAGCACTCATCTATGCTAAATCTTTCTATTATATCTGTATATTCTAATAATAGACTGTATAATTTATTTGAATATTCTTTATATTTATAATAGTCTCCTTGATATACTTTTAAGTTTGGACACTTTTTTCGTGCTTGGTATAATGTTTCTCCTGTTACAATGCCACATTCTTTTGCTTTTATGCTTTTTGCTAGTACAATCCCTGAACGCATTTGTTCATTTCCTCCTATTACTGCTGGGATTGTTCTTATGTCTATCGTTTCTCCATTTTTTAACATTTCTATTGCTGTCCAACTTAAAAACGCATTATTTACATCTACATGTAATATTTGCCTTTCCATTATTATCACCATGGTTATTATAAAACTTTTGTTTGTTTTTGTCAATCATTGTTATTATTTTTTGCAATTAATTAGTGCTATCTATATAGATAGCACCTTATTCTTGTTCTATATTACTTATTGAATGTTGTTCTTCTTGTGTAGCTATATTAATTGGACTTAACATACTTTGGAATTTACTCAAAACTTTATTTTGGATTGGTAAATCTGATAAAGTATTTTGTCTAGTTACTATTCTTGCTCTTGAATTTAAAATTTGTCTATTCATCTCATTATTTTGTATTTGTAATATATCTATTTGTTGTCTATTACTTGTTTTATTTTTCTCTCCAATTGGCATTAAATATCCTGAAGTTTGCCTTTCATTTACTTTTTCATCAATTTTAGTTTTTAAAGTTTGTTCGTTTATTATTTCTTTTAATTGTGTATCAGTTTCCACTAATTCTAAAAACTGTTGAATTTCTACTGTTGTTTTATCTTCTAAATCACATTTTATATATGCTTTTAATTCTGCTAATATATCTTCTAAGCTTTTCTCAATTTCTTCTCCTTGTTCCCCTAGCATTAGTATTTGTATTTTTAATTCTATATTGTCAAGTTTTACTTGCTTTAGTTTTCCTTTACCTACTATTTTTCCTATTAATGATATTTTTTCATTTTCAACTTGTTGTTTTTCTTCTTCTAATCTTGCTAATTTTGAATCTCTTATTAGCATTTCTACTCTATCTTGTAAGCTTCTTGTAAATCTCTCTTTTACTTCTCTAATATATCCTGTTTTTATTGTTGTATCTTGTTTTATTTCTTCTAATCCTTGTAATATACTATTAAGTTTATTTTCATCTTCCAATACATTGCTTTCTTGCGTTTGCTCATTTATCTTTTGCATATTAGCTTTTATTTGATTGATTATTCTTTTTATATCTGTGTCATCTATGCTAGATGCTGAATAGTTTAATTCTAGTTTTTTTGCAATTTCTGAAAATCTTATTTCTTCTTGTTTTAATTCATTATATATTTTTTCTATGTCCTCTAATGTAAACCTAATTTTATATTTTATAATTTCTAAAAGTTCTTGCATTCCATTTTTTTCCTTTTCTTTATTTATAATCATTTTTTATTTATATCATTATTATATAAAGAAGTCAATACCTAATGAATATATGTCCTTAGTGTGTCAAAAAACACGTCCCCATGACACATAAAGAATTTTTCTAAAACTGTTGAATTTTGCAATAAAATAATATATAATAGTACAAATTATATATATAAATTTATTAAGAGTGGATGAGAGAATCGGCTTTATGACTCCACAGCAACCTGGATATCAAGGTGCTAATACCGACAAAGCATAGCTTTGGATAATAAAATTAATTTGTTATTAACCTTTGTATATGCATAACAAAGGTTTTTTTGAATTCTAAAATACCTTAATAATGGTTTTGAGAATTCATATTGAAAGGTTAGGTGCTAAAAATGAATAAATATTATTTTACATCAGAAAGTGTAACAGAAGGACATCCTGATAAACTATGCGATTCAATATCAGATGCCATATTAGATGCTTGTTTAAAACAAGACCCAAATTCTAGAGTAGCAATAGAAACATTTGCAACAAATGATACTATAACTATTGCTGGTCAACTTACTTCTACTGCAAGAATTAAAATAAGTGAAATAGTTAGGGAAAGAATTAAAGAAATCGGTTTTGATAATAAAGATACAGATATAGATTATAGAACTTGCAAAATCATTGCTGAAATAACTAGGCAAAGCCCTGATATCGCTTTAGGAGTTGATGTTGGTGGTGCAGGTGATCAAGGTATTATGTTTGGTTATGCATGTTCAGAAACTGAAGAGTATATGCCTTTTGCTATTAGTATGGCTCATAAATTATCTAAACGATTAACTGATGTTAGAAAAAATGGAGATATTCCATATCTTAGACCTGATGGTAAAACTCAAGTTACTGTTGAATATGAAGGAGATGTCCCAAAAAGGATTGAAACTATATTAATTTCAACTCAACATTTAAGTAATATTGCAGAAGAACAATTACATATAGATATAAAAGAAAAAGTAATAAATTCTGTAATTCCTTTAAATATGATTGATAGTAATACTAAAATTTATATTAACCCTACTGGTAGATTTGTTATAGGTGGTCCTTTAGGTGACACTGGTCTTACTGGTAGAAAAATTATAGTTGATACTTATGGTGGATATGCTAGACATGGTGGTGGAGCTTTTTCTGGTAAAGATGCTAGCAAAGTTGACCGTTCTGCTACTTATATGCTTAGACATATTGCTAAAAATGTAGTTGCAAATAAGTTAGCTAAAAAATGCGAAATTCAAGTTGCTTATGCTATTGGCATGACTGAGCCTCTTTCTATTTTTATTAATACTTTTGGTACTGGTACTAAAAGTGATGATGAATTATTAGATATTATTAATAGAAACTTTGATTTAACTCCTAATGGTATTATTGATTATCTACATTTAAAAGAGCCTATTTTTTCTAGGACTACTAACTATGGTCACTTTGGCAAAAATGACTTGCCTTGGGAAAAAATTATTGAACTAAAGTAATTTAAAAATAATAATATACTATTTATACTAAATAGAGGATATATATTAAATATACCCTCTATTTTCCTATTTTTTTATATTCTTTTTACACCGCTAAGAATTTTTGTTTCTTCTCTATTAGATGTATTTTGTACTCCAGCTCCTATAACTACTAAGTCATCTTTTTCTAATATTTCTTTTGCTTGTAATTTTTGAATTCCTGCTTCTATTGTTTTTTCAATACTCTCTTGTTTTTCTACTAATATAGGTGTTACATTCCATGCTATTGCTAATTGGTTATATGTTCTTCTATTATCTGTTACTGCTAAAATTGGACATCCTGCTCCTAATCCTGCTAATTTTCTTGGGAAGTCTCCTGTAAATGTATAGCATACAATTGCATCTGCTTCCATATTCATTGCTGTAACACATGTTGAATATGCTACCTTTGTTTCGAAATCTGATAAATCCATATTTTCATTTTCTCTAAATCTCTTCCAATAGTCAATATCATTTTCTACTCTATTTGCTATTTTTACCATTGTTTCTACACACTCTACTGGATATTTACCCATAGCACATTCTCCAGATAACATTATAGCACTTGTTCTATCATATATTGCATTAGCTACATCGCTTGCTTCTGCTCTTGTAGGTAATGGATTAAATGTCATAGATTCTAACATTTGTGTTGCTGTTATTGCTGGTTTATTTGCTTTGTTTGATAATTTGATAAATCTTTTTTGCATAACTGGTGGTTCTGTAAAGTCTGTTTCTGTAGCCATATCTCCACGTGCAATCATTTGAACATCTGCATTTTCTACTATCTCTTCCATGTTTTCTAGACCTTCTACATTTTCTACTTTTGTTATTATTTTAATATCTTTTCCACCATTTTCATCTAATACTTTTCTTACTTGGTCTATGTCATCTTTGTTTCTTGTGAATGACATTGCTACATAATCATAATCATGTTCACAAGCTGTTTTTAAGTCTGCTATATCTTTGTCTTTTAATGCTGGTAAACGTACTGCTGTTCCTGGTAAATTCATTGTTTTTCTACTTCCTAGTCCGTTTCCATGTACTACTGTACATACTATATCTTTGTCTACTATTTCATCTACTACTAATTCTATTGCACCATCATCTATTAATACTTTTGCTCCTGGTTTTAAATCTTTGTATAATTCTTTGTATGATACAGATACTCTATCTTTATCTCCTACTATATCTTCATTTACTAATGTAAATTTTTGCCCATCTTCTAATTTTATCTTTTCATTTTTTCCTGTTACTAACATTCCTGTTCTTATTTCAGGTCCTTGCATGTCTAATAATAGTGATATTGGCATATCTAGTTTTTCTCTTAATCTTATTACCTCTTCTGTTTTTTCAGATTGTTCATCCCAACTTCCATGTGAATAGTTGATTCTTGTTACATTTAGTCCTGCTAACATTAATTCTTCTAATTTGTGCTCGCTAGCTGGTCCTATTGTTCCTACTATTTTTGTTTTTCTTAAATTCTTTTTCATTTATAATTCCTCCCTCAATTCTTAAAACCAATGCTCATTATAACACATCTATTTTTCTCTTACAAGTAATATTTGCATTTTTTTGAATTTTATGTATTTTTTTGAGTTATATCGTGGTTAAACAGGACTATTATAAAGAGCCTACTATGTTATATAGTAAACTCTTTTATATTATGTCTATTGCTTATAGTCTATTATATTCTATAACTTATTCCAATGTTAATGTTGTTTCTGCATTTAAGTTTAATTGATGTTCTTCTTTTTTTACATCATTAACAAATACTTTTACTATAATTGTTCCTTTACCTGATATATTTGCTGTTATGTCTGTTCTTGTTGGAGAAACTGATTGATTATATACCGTTTCTTCTTTTCCTTCTGATGTTACTTTTACTTCTAGTTTAACATCTTTTGGTTTTATTACTTCTCCATTTTCATCTGTTTCTTCTTTATAGTTTAATAAAGATTTTAAATTTATTTTTACTGTTCCATATTTTAATTCTGCTATTTGATTTACTGTTATTACTATTGTTGTTCCTTCATCTACTACACTTCCTGATGATATGCTTTGATTAAGCACTGTTCCATTATTTTTCGTTGTATCTTCTTCATATTCAACTGTTACTATTAATCCTAAATCTGATAATGTTTTTGTTGCTTCATCTACATTTTTAGTTTTTACTGATGGAACTACAATTTGTTTTAATCCTGTTCCAATACTTACATATATTTTCACAGTATCTCCAGCATTTACAACTGTCTCTGGCTCTGTTTCTTGTCTTGTTACATATCCTTCTTGTATGTCTTTACTTGTTTCTTCAAGTACCTCTGCTGTTAATTTATATTGTTTTAATGTTTCTATTGCTTCTTCCTTTTTCATTCCTGCAACTTTTGGTACTGTTGTTACTTCTGTTCCCTTGCTTATTGTTAATTTTATTGTGCTTCCTTCTTTTATTGTGGATGCTTTTGAATTTTCTTTGTATGCTGGGTCTTGTTTCATTATTTGTCCTTCTGGATATTCTGTACTATATTCTTCATCATTGTATTCAAATTTTAATCCATTTTGTGTTAATATTTGTTCCGCTTCTTCTGATGTTTTTCCTATTAAATTTGGTATTGTTATTTCTTTTGGTTTTGTTAAGTTGAAGTATAACATTGTTCCACCTAAACTTAGTGCAAATAATATTATTAAAACTGTTATCCATACTAATACTTTATGTTTTTGTATAAATTGTTTGAATTTCCCTTGTTTTTTGTTTGTTGTTCCTCTTTTTGCAGTTTCATTTCCTACTACTGATATCCTTTGTGTTGGCGAATCTTCATAATTAGTATTATTTACAAAATTTCCTTCTGGCTCTTTTAATGCTCTATTTAAATCTCTTAACATTTCTGTAGCTGTTTCATATCTTTGTTGAGTGTCTTTTTGTAATGCTTTCATTATTATATTATTTACTGCTAATGGAATGCTACTATTTTTTTCTATTGGTGGTATTGGCTCTTCTTGCATATGTTTTAATGCTATAGATACTGGTGTATCAGCATCAAATGGTACTTTTCCTGTTAGCATTTCATACATTACTACTCCTAATGAATATAGGTCTGATTTAGCATCTGTATATCCTCCTCGTGCATGTTCTGGTGAAAAATAATGTACTGACCCTATTGTTGTTCCAAATGCTGTTATTGTTGAGTTTGATACAGCTTTTGCTATTCCGAAGTCTGTTACCTTTGCTATTCCATCTTCTGTTATTATTATATTATGTGGCTTGATATCTCTGTGTATTATATTGTTTTTATGTGCTACTTCTAATGCTGATGCTATTTGTATTGCTATATTTACTGACCACTTCCAAGGTAATGCTCCTCTTTCTTGTGTTATTATTTCTTTTAGTGTCTTTCCTTTTATTAATTCCATTACTATATAATATAAGTTTCCTTCTTTTCCTACATCATATACTGATACTATGTTTGGATGTGTTATACTAGCAGCTGATTGTGCTTCAACTTCAAATCTTTTTATGAATTCTTCATCTGTTGTGAATTCATCTCTTAGTATTTTTACTGCTACATATCTATTTAATACATGGCATTTGGCTTTATATACTGTAGCCATTCCTCCATTTCCTATCTTTTCGATAATCTCATATCTATTTCCTAATAATCTTCCCTCTATATTCATTTTTTCTCTCCTCGTAAAATTATATATTTTTTATTACTACAACAGTTATATTATCTATTCCGCCGTTTTGATTTGCTAATTCTACTAATTCTTTTGGTGCTCTTTCAAAATCTTCTTTTACAATATTATATATGTCATCTGTTTTTACTTCATTTGTTAGTCCATCTGAACATATTACTAAAATATCTTCTTTTAAAAATCCTTTTATCGCTACATCAGGCTCTACAAACGCATTACATCCTAATGCTCTCATTAACATATTCTTTTTAGGATGATTGTTTGCTTCTTCTTGTGTTATTGTTCCATCTGATACTAATTTTTGTACATAACTGTGGTCCTGTGTTAGCTTTCTCATAAAATCTTTTCTTATTCTATATATTCTACTATCTCCTACATGTGCTATATATACTTTGTTGTTATATATTAAACATATTTCTATTGTTGTTCCCATTCCATCTAACTCAGGACTTTCTTTTGATTTTTCGTATACTACCATGTTTGCATATTCTACACTGCTTCCTATTAGTTGTATTAAACTGTCTTTGTCCTTGGGTACTTCTTTGAAATTATTTAATATATAATTTTTTGCACATGTTACTGCTAATTGACTTGCTATCTCTCCACCTTTACATCCGCCCATTCCATCTGCTAATATATATAACTGTACTTCACTTAATGAGTCTGATATGTAATAATAGTCTTGATTCATTTCTCTTATTTTTCCTACATCTGATCTAGCATATGCTTTTATCATTCTTTCACCTCGTTTTTGGCTACACTTTCTTCTTTTATGTTATACCATATCTCTATTTTTTTTTCAATGATTTTTCAATATTTTATTTTTTTACTTATGAAACTAAAAAGTTTCATTTATTTTATTGTATAGGAAAATTACAAAATCAAGCAACAGTTACATATTAACTGTTGCTTATTATATTTCTATAATTTTAAGAATTAATTTTTTTTAATAATTTATTCTTCTGTTTTTTCAAACATATCTTTTCCAACACCGCATAAAGGACAAGTCCAATCTTCTGGTAAATCTTCAAATTTAACACCTTCAGCTTCTTCATCATAAATGTATCCACAAGCTAAACAAGTATATTTTGCCATATTTTTCCCCTCCTTTCAGTTCAAACTAAATATATTAAATAAATTTATTAACTAAAAACTATTACCATAATTCAATAATAGAATGAATGTGAACATCATCTCTATCTTTTATTACTACTATTTGTTTATTATCCTCTTTTACATATTTTACTCTAATTTCTGAATTTGGTTTTATTTCTTTTTTATATGTTATTCTAATATTTTCAAATTGCTGACATTCTTGCAAAGTATATGGCAATATTTCATATGCAATATCTAAATAATTCAAATTGTGTACATGACCATTTACATCAATATCAGTTTTTCTAATTCTAGTGATAATTTCCTTTTCATATTGTTCTGGCTCTTTTATTTTGCCTAAATCTTCTTTTTCAAAAACTTTTCTTTCCTTTTCTTCAGTATAACTATTTCTTATTGTTTCATCTGCCTTAACTATTCTTAAATTTTCCACATCCATTAGTACCCATTTTGTAGATGCTATTGCAACAATTTTTCCTTTGCTATTGTATACTTCAAAATCACGATATGCATAACATTTTTCCATGCCTTTTGACCATGTTTTTATATTTATTTCTTCTCCATAACTTAATCTTTCTATCATTTTAAACTTCCAGTCTAATAATAGCCATACTCTCTTTGTATTTGGTATACCTAATATTCCATACCCTACTGAATCTGAATGTCTGCATGCTGAATTTTCCATATATTCTAATATTGCTTTATTTGTTACTTTATTGTCTATTGTAATGTCTCTTATATCAATTCTATAATCACTTTCAAATACCATATTTTTCACCTCTATATGTTGCAACTTTTACTTTATCCATTTATTTTAATATCCTGGCTTTTCTAATAATTTAAACATATTTTTCTTATATTCTTCAACTCCTGGTTGATTGAATGGGTTTACTCCTAATATCATTCCTGATATTGCACAAGCTTTCTCGAAAAAGTATATTAAATGTCCTATTGTTTCTTCATCTAATTTTTCTATACTTATTAAAATGTTTGGTACATCTCCTGTAACATGTGCTTGTATTGTTCCTTCCATTGCCTTTTTATTTACATAGTCTAAGTCTTTTCCTGCTAAATAGTTTAATCCATCTAAGTTGTCATCATCTGAATTTATTTTTATATTTGTTTCAGGATTTTCTATTCTTAAAACAGTTTCGAATAATTCTCTTCTTCCATCTTGAATATATTGCCCCATAGAATGCAAGTCGGTTGTAAAATCTACTCCTGCTGGAAATATCCCTTTTTTGTCTTTACCTTCACTTTCTCCATATAATTGTTTCCACCATTCAGTAAAATAATGCATCTTTGGCTCATAATTAACTAATATTTCTGTTGTTTTATTTGTTTTATATAATATGTTTCTTGCTACTGCATATTTATAGCATTCATTATATTTTAAATCGCTATCATTATATCTAACCTGTGCTAGTCGTGCTCCTTCCATTAATTTGTCTATATCTATTCCTGCTGTAGCAATTGGTAATAATCCTACTGCTGTTAATACTGAAAATCTTCCTCCTATGTTGTCTGGTATTACAAATTGCTCATATCCTTCTTGGTCTGCTAATTTTTTTAATGCTCCTTTTTTCTCATCTGTTGTTACATATATTCTGCTTCGTGCTTCTTCTATTCCATATTTGCTTTCTAACATTTCTCTAAATATTCTAAATGCTATTGCTGGCTCTGTTGTTGTTCCAGATTTTGATATTACATTTATTGAAAAGTCTTTGTTTCCTATTGCCTCTACTAATTCATTTATATAATTTGGACTTAAGTTGTTTCCTGCATATAATATATATGGATGTTTTCTTTCTTGTAGCATATTGTCAAACGAACTTGTTAATGCTTCTATTACTGCTCTTGCTCCTAAATATGACCCCCCAATTCCTATTACTAATAATACATCTGAGTCTTCACTTATTCGTTTTGCAGCTTGTTTTATTCTAGTAAATTCTAATTTACTGTAATTTGTTGGTAATTCTAACCATCCTACATAATCATTGTAATCTAATGCTCTTTCTTTTAATTCATTATGATATTTTTCTACACTTTCTTTGTATTGTAAAATCTCTTCTGGTTTTACTTTACTATTTTCTAAATTTAATTTTACTTCTAACATTTTATTCCTCCTATTTTTTAACTTATGTTTATTATTCTTTTAAATCTTCTATTATTACTTTGTAATCTACTGCATCTAATATTGCAACTCCTGCAACTAATATATTTGCTCCAGCTGCTTTTACTTTTGGTGCTGTTACTAAGTTTATTCCTCCATCTACTTCTATATCTACTTCTATTTTCTCTTCATCTATATGTTTTTTTAGTTTTTCTATCTTTTGTATCATATCAGCTATTAGAGTTTGACCTCCCTTACCTGGCTCTACTGTCATTATTAATACCATATGTATATATGGTAAATATTTATATATTTCTTCTACTGGTGTGTTTGGTTTTACTGATATTCCAACTCTTGCATGTGCTTCTTTTATCTTTTTTATATTTTTCATTACTTCTTCTTCATTTTTGCATGCTTCTATGTGAAATGTTATTATATTTGGCTCTACTACTTCAAATACATTTATTGCTGTTTCTATGTCTTCTACCATTAAATGTATATCTAATGGTAAATTTGTTAATCTTCTTATATATTCTGCATTCTCTCTCATTTTATTATACGTATCTTTTTGTACGAATTTTCCATCCATTACATCTATATGTATATAATCTGTTTTTGCTACTTCTAAATTTAAAAATGTTTCTGCTTCTTCTCCTTGTTTTAATGATAATATTGATGTTGATACTTCTACCATTTTCGTGCCTCCTTGTCTTTTAATTCTTGATATATTTTGCAAAATCTTTCATATCTTTCTTTAGATATTTTACCTCGTTCTATTGCTTCTTTTATTCCGCATTTTTGTTCTTTTATGTGTGTACATCCTACATATTCACAGTTTGCTTTTTCTTTTTTGAACTCTATAAAGTATTTGTCTAATTCGTTACTTTCTATTTCTGTTATCTCAAATGTTGAAAATCCTGGCGTGTCTGCTATATATGTGTTTTCTTCTAGTTCATATAATTTCACATCTGTTGTTGTGTTTTTTCCTCTTTTATTTTTTGTGCTTATTTCTCCTTCTTCTGTTATGTTATTTTTAAATAGTGCATTTATTGTTGTTGATTTTCCTACTCCTGAATTTCCTGCAAATACACTTATTTTGTTTTTTAGTTCTTCTTTTATTTTATCTACTGTTTCATTTTCTTTTGCTATTGTTGTATATACTTTATATCCTATGCTTCTATATGTATTTTCTATGTCTTTTGATGTTTCTTCATCTAAATCGATTTTATTTATTATTATTATTGGCTCTATTTTTAGTAATTCTGCATATACTAATTGCTTGTCTAGCATTAATAAATCTGGTTTTGGATTTTTTGTAGATAACATTAATATTATTTGTGTTACATTTGCTATTTTGGGTCTTTTTATATATGTTTGTCTTTCTTTTATTTCTTCTATTGTTGCTTTTTTATTTTCTTCATCTATTATTTTGATTTCTACTTTGTCTCCTACTACTGGTGTTATTTCTTCTTTTTTGAATTTTCCTCTTGCTACTGCTGCATATATTTTGTTTTCTGCTTTTATTTTATATAAATTTGCTATGTTTCCTATTATTAATCCCTGCACTATTTGTTTTCCTTTCAAGGTATAATTTTAAATATATTATTTTATAATAATATATTATTTCTATGTTTGTTCTTTTCTTTGTGTATCTTATCATTTCTTTTTTTTATTTTCAAGTTTTTTAGATTTTTATTTTTGTTATTTTATATATAAAAAAATAGTATAAAGATTATTGGCATATTATTATTCTACAATTTTCTTAATGTCATATTATAGCAAAAAGCAGATACAATATATGCATCTGCTCAAATTTAATATTTTGTATAATATATTATTTATAATTTTTATGATATAGCAACAATGTTAAACCAATAATAAATTACATAATAATTTATTATTGATTATTTAATTGTTCTCTTCTATCTCAACTTTACTCTGTTCTTTTTCTTCTATTACTTTTTCTAGTCGTTCTATTTCTTGTTCAATTGCTATTTCTCTTTCAAGTCGTTCTATTTCTTGTTCAACTTCTATTTTTCTCTCATTTACAAGTTTTGCAAGTTTGTTTTGTTCATTTTCTTGTAAGTTATAAAATTTACTACATATAATAGTTCCTAATAATATAGCAATTATTAATATGCTTATTATAATTGTTAACTGTTTTTTCATAATAATTTCTCCTTATTTAAAAATTTATTAATAAAAGAATAGCATAAAAATGGAAACGTGTCAATCAAATCTTGACATATACTAATTAATATATTATACTTCTCATTATGTAACATGAATTGCAATATCAATTACATTGATGCTAGTAATATTCTAGTATTTTTGTAATAAAAGAGGAAAAGTATTTCATTTTATATTTTATGGAGGTATTTTTATGACCAAATTATTTAAGCGGATTATCTCTTTCAGTATAGCTATAGCAATATCTTTATCTTTCTCTTCAACCGCTTTTGCTACTGAAGTCAGTGAAGATACTGTTATTGTACCCAGTGTTACTCATGATAATGTTGCTGTTGTTTCTGACAATGGCTATGGCAATATATCTGGTACAAAATCAGGTTATTCCCTCAGAGCTCCTCTAAGGTTTTCATTTACTGTACCAGCAGGTGGGGCATATTTGTATTTTATGTACGCTTGTGATACAGGCATTACTCTTAGCTTATTTAAGAATAATTCAAGAGTATTGTATACATCTTACGGTGCCCAGCCTGGTAGTGACAGCCATAGAATTCTTCTGACAGGAGTAGATGCTTCGAATGGATTTTGGGGTGAAGGAACCTACAGCGTAGAAATTGTATTTGGCAGTATAAACGAAGCCTATGCGTTGTGCTTTTTTGTTTCGCCATACCCCCTTTAAACTTAAGAAAAGCATACTAGATTTTTTTAATTAATGTAATATGTAACTATATTAATAATACTTTTCCTCTAAAGTCTGAGTGAAGCAAAATTTTCTGCTTCACTCTTTTTTTCTTTTAATACTTTTAAATTTATTAATATTTTCTAATAATCGATTTTGGAATTTATCTATTTTCTTGGTTAACAACTAATAGAATTTACTATTTTATGAATTTACTTGGTAATAATTTATTTGTTGCAATTAACATAATTTTAATATATAATTTTATTATTAATAAAATTAGTGAAAAGAAAGGACATCAAATATATGATAGAATTATTAGTACCAGTTGGTGATTTTGAATGTTTAAAAGCAGCTGTTCAAAATGGAGCAGACAGTGTATATTTTGGAGCAAATATGTTCAGTGCAAGAGCATCTGCTAAAAACTTTGATATAGAAAATTTAGAACTAGCAATAAATTATGCAAAAATTCGTGGTGTAAAAACAAATTTAACCTTAAATACTCTTATAAAAAACGATGAACTCGAAAATGCTTTTGAATTAGCAAAAAAAGCCTATGAATTTGGTATAGATGCAATAATTGTACAAGATTTAGGACTTGCAACATTGCTTATAAAAAACTTTCCAGATTTATCAATACATGCAAGTACACAAATGTCTGTACATAACTTAGAAGGTGTAAAAAAATTAGAAAAACTTGGATTTAAAAGAGTTGTGCTTGCACGAGAACTTTCAATACAAGAAATAGAATATATTTGTAAAAATACAAGTGTTGAAATTGAATGTTTTATACATGGAGCCTTATGTATTTCTCATTCAGGGCAATGTCTATTTTCTAGCATAGTTGGTGGCCGTTCTGGAAACCGCGGTCGCTGTGCTCAACCTTGTAGACTTCCATATTCATTGTTAGAAAATGATAAAGAAATTAATAAAGGATATTTACTTAGCCCTCGCGATTTGTGCGGACTAGACTATTTACCTAATTTAATAAATGCTGGCGTAACTTGTTTGAAAATTGAAGGAAGAATGAAAAATCCTGATTATGTTGCAACAGTTACAAAAATCTATCGAAAATATATTGATATTATTACTTCTAAGAATTATGATGAACCAAAAAATATTATAATCGATGATGAAGATATGCATAATCTAATGCAAGTATTTAATCGTGGGGGTTTTTCTAATGGTCATCTATCAAATAGAGAAAATAGAAATTTGATATTTAAAGAAAAGCCTAGTAATATTGGAATATTCTTGGGGACTGTAACTAATTTTAATAATAATAAAGGTCATATTACTTTAAACTTAAAAGATAATATATCTATTGGTGATAAAATTTCAGTTTCTACATATAAAGAAGATGCTACTTATACAGTTTCTGAATTAATGTTAAAAGATAAAAATATTTCAACAGTTGAAGCGGGAAATATTGTTAAAATTGGTCGTATGAAAGGGAATATAAAAATTGGAGATAGAATTTATAAAATTTTTAGCAAGAAGTTATCTGATGAATGTAAAGTTACATATTCTGGGCAAGAACTCCGTAAAAGATTTCTAACTTGCTATATCTCTATAAAAGAAAACATACCAATTACTATTTCTGTGTCAGATGATTTTGGAAATACTGTATCTATTAATTCTGATATTGTTCCAGTTAGAGCAATATCTTCACCTATAACAAAAGAACGAATAGAAGCGCAATTATCAAAAACTACTAATACACCATTTTCATTCAATTCAATAAATATAGATTTAGAAGAAAATCTACATTTGCCTAGTATTAGTAGTTTAAATGAACTTAGAAGACAGATATTAGATAAATATGAAAATGCTGTTTTATCAAGTTTTAAGAAAAGATGTGATTATAATTATTTAAGTGAGAATTTAGACTTTGTACCTAATAAGTATTCTAAAAAGATATCTTTATTATTAAATGTATTAAATACCTCTTTTGATTACTCTTTACTAGATGATAGTATAAATAGAATTTATGTGCCTTTAAAGTATTTCTTTAATAACGAATATAATTCTTCTTTAGAAAGCATTTCAAAAAAGGCAGATTTATATATTTACATGCCTTGTATCATGAGAAATAATTATACTAAACTATTTAAAAAGCATATTTCTTCAATATTAGATACTTTCAAAATTAAAGGTTTTGTTATTTCTAATATTGGTCAATTTGAATTATTAGTTGATTATAAATCTTATGATATAATTAGCAATTACACTATGAATTTATATAATAATGAAACAGCTAAAAATCTAGATGTTGCAACAATAACACTATCTCCTGAGCTCTCTCAAGATGAATTATCAAATATAAGAGTTAGTAATAAATCAACAGAAATAATTTTTTACGGAAATATCCCAATTATGAATTCAAATTATTGTCTTCTTGGTAATAGTAATAAATGTTACAAAGATTGTAATAGAAAATGTATATCTCAGAATAAGTATTTTCTAAAGGATAGGTTAGGTATCTCATTTAGATTTATTCCTGATAATATTGAAACTGTTACTACTATTTATAATAGTAAAATAACTTCTATCTCTACTAATAATTTAAATTGTGATTTTGCTAGAATTGATATTTTAGATGAGACTATTTCTGATATAAATAATATTATCAATACTGTTTTGGCTGGTAATAGATTTGAAGGTAAAAATTATACCAATGGAAATATAAATAAAACTATATAAAACTAATCATATAAAGAACATACTATTTATTTAGTATGTTCTTTCATCCACTTTATTCTTTCTTCTCTTAACTTATTTCCAAACTCGATACCCTGATTTATTTTGAATTTATCTTGTATATATTTTCCATTAATTTGGTTTAAACATTTTTTACCTATACTTTTAAAATCAATACTTCCCTCATCTATATTTCTTGAACTTAGTTTATCTGAATTTACTACTATTTGCAATCCTTCTAATCCTAATTGTGATTTTGATACTCTTTCTATAAAATCAACTTTTTTGGCAGGTTTCATTTTATAGAATATTCCACCTCTCATATGTTCTCTACAAGATGTTTTACCACACTTTTCCCATATTGTAGGTACTCCTATTCTATTTGAAAATTTTCTTACAACTTCTACTCCATTTATTTCATGATTATAATGATGGGGATATTCTTCCTTTGGTGTTATTCCTTTTCCTAAATCGTGAACTAATGCTGAATATCTTATTTGTAGTTCTTTTGTTTGCTTTGCTGTATAATCTAATACCATCATTGTGTGAATATATGCATCTCCTTCAGGATGAAATTTTTCTGGTTGCAACGCTCCTATTAAATCATATATTTCTTTAAAATGAACTTCAAGTACATCTGCTTGTTTTAAAACATTAAAAAATATTGATGGCTTTTTTGATTTTAATGCCTTCGAAAATTCTACAAATACTCTTTCTTTTGATAGTGAACTTAATTCTGATTTTAATTTGTTCATTAATTTTATTGTATTTTCTTCTACTTCAAATTTTAGTGTCGCTGCAAATCTTGCTACTCTATATACTCTTAATGGGTCTTCTTTAAAGCATAGCGTTGTTGCTCTTATAACTTTATTTTTTATATCTTCTATTCCATTAAATGGGTCTATTATTTCTTGTGTTAGTACATTTTGTGCTATTGAATTTATTGTTATATCTCTTCTTGCTAAATCTTTTTCTATTGTTATGGCTTTTCCAGTCTTGACTTTAAATTCTTTGTGCCCTATTCCTGTTTTAGTTTCTGTTCGTGCCATTGCAAACTCTTTTCCATCTATATCAAATACTTCAAAGCTTTTCCCTCTTATATAGCTTTCTGGAAATAACTGTTTGAATTTTTCTGCTGTTATTCCTACTACACAATAGTCTTTGTCATTATCTTCTTTTCCTATTATTCTATCTCTTATTGCTCCTCCGACTATGTATAGTTCTCCTCCTGCTTTTTTTATTTCTTCTGCAATTTCTTTTTCTTTCATATTTTTTGACTGATTACTCTTCCTTTCCTTATTTTTATTCTCTAAAAAACGCATTATATTAAGATAATGCGTTTATGTATCTTCTTATTTTGTTGTAGGAAAATCATCTTTTGAATCTCCTTTTTCTTCTGTTGTTCCTCCTGAAGAATTTGTTGGTGTTTGTGGTTTGTCATCTTTATTTTCTGGTTGTTGTTCCTCTCCTGATGGTACAGTTGGCTGTTGAACTACTGTGTTTTCACCTTCACTTGGATTTGTTTGGTTTACTGCTTGATTATTATTGTTGTTTTGGTTTTTATTATTATTTTGTTGTGTTTGTTTATTTGCATTATATGTTTTCCAAGGATTACTTCCACTTGGGTCTGTTGGGTCCCATCCCCTTACTTCTGCTGATTCATTTGATATTTTTTGTGCTGTTGGCTTTCCTAATGGTCCTGGGTCTTCACTTGAATAAAATTCTACTTGTGTTCCTTTTGCACAATTATCATATATCCATTTTGCATCTTCTACTGTTAATCGTATACATCCTGCTGATGCTTTTGTTCCTAATTTATCGTATTCCCAATATTCTAATGATGATGGGTCATTTGGATTTTGATATGGTACTGAATGGAATAAAATACTGTTTATTATTCTTGTCGCATATTGTCCATATACATATGTACCTTCTGTATGTCCGAATAACTTTCTCCATGTATATTTATCTGATGTTTTATATACTCCACTTTCAGGAGTTGATGTTCCTATTGAACATACCATAGCTTTACATGGTACTGTATAGTATCCATTACTATCTTTTTTATATATTGTTACTACATTTGCTTGATTATTTACTTTTATGTAATATTTCTCTTTTCCAGTTTTTCCTTCTTGTGGGTCTTTTGTTTCTGTTCCTTGATTTGGATTTTGTGGTTGCTGTTCAGTTGGTTTTTCCTCTGTTGGGGTGTCATTTGGTTGTTGTGTATCTCCTGGATTTTCCTCTTCTTCAGGCTTTTTATCATTTTTATCTGTTTGTGAATTATTGGTATTTTGTTTTCCTACATCCGCAGATGTTTGGTTTGTTACTCTTGATACTACTATTATTATTGCAATTAATAATACTAACAAAGTTGATACTGTTATTATTAGCCTTTTTTTCATTTCATTATTCATTTTTATTTTTCTGTTTGGTCTTGTTTTGTCTCTTGTTATTTTTTTTTCCTTATCCATTGTTATTCCCTCTTTTCAATTTATTTCGTTCTTATTGTACTACATTTGTTTTTAAATTGCAATATATATATTTTTTTGCCTACTCTTGGTTTACTTTTTCGTTAGATATACTCTCTCTTTGTTTTTGGAAAATATTTTGTTTTTTATTTTTGGTATTCTTAACCTTTTTTAATATTATTTTCTATTATTTCTATTCATTTATTTATTAGATTTTTTTAAATAATGTTCTTGTTTAAATGTTATATTAAATTTCAAAATGAAAGCAAAGAAATTAAATAAATTGTATGAAAAATTAAAACAGTTCTTAAAGATAGAAAAGAACTATTATTCAACTTCGTTTTCATTTTTATTGTAAAACTAAGATTAAAATGAGATTGCTTATATAATTGAAATTTCTCGCTCCCATGTATAGGAAAATTTTTATGATTAAAATAATTTGATATAAATTTATAATAGATTTATATAATTTTGTGTGTTATGAAATATATGTAAAATAAAGACTTGTCCGAGTATCATTTATGACTTCATAAATAATGGTATAGTTATCGATTAAAAGCTTCCTGATGTTTCTGTTTTTGTTCTTGAAGTCAGAAATTCTTGTATATCTTTCTGGCATAAATTCAAGAGATTTAATTTTATTGCTAACATTTTTATAAAATCGTTTTGTTAGTAAAGATTCTTTTATCTTGTATTTAAAATAAGATGTAATATTTTTAAGTTCTTCTTTAAATGTATAAGTTGGAAGAACAGTATATTTTTTATTTGATGTCATACTCTTCCTCCATTTCTTTACAAAATTCATCTAATGTTTGATAGCGCCCTTCATCAATATCTTTAAGAGCTTGCTCAATTTTCTTAAAAACATCTTTTTTAAAATCCTCAAAAGTAGCATATTGTTTGCTAAAGTGTTTTGCTATAAGTCTATCAATTCTTTCTTCTTCTGTTTCTTTTGTAGTTTTTAATATATCATCATATGCTTCATCACTTAAAACAACTAAGTCATTTGTTCCGTTTTTAGTAATATACATAGGTTGTTTTGTTTCATGGCAAATTTTCGAAATCTCATTATAGTTATTTCTTAAATCTGCACAAGGTCTAATTAATGCCATAATAGCACCTCCTTTTATTATATAGAAAAATTGAATATTTTTTCTTATTATGTATAAATTATATCAGAATTATGATATGATTTCAAGAAAATTCTTTTATTTTTTATACAACTTTTTATATTATAAGAAAAGTGTATGTTAGTGAAAGCAAGCTACATGGTTATGACTAGTAATTATCCCCCGGCTTTAGCTGGGGGCTTTTTATCTTACGCCTAAAAGGCTATTTTACAAGCAGAGCCTCAAGGCTCATAGCTGTTCCGACGCATGCGTCTCTTATGACCCGTTAAACGGGTCTTTATATTCTTTTATTGATATTTGATCATACATCATATCTTCTTGTAACTGATTTCTTACATATTCTGCTATTCTTTTTTCATTTTTACCAACCGTGTCTACATAGTAGCCACGGCACCAAAAGCTTCGTTGTCCAAATTTGTATTTCAAATTTGACCACCTCTGGAAAATTATGAGGCTACTTTTCCCCTTTAATATTCCCATAAATTTTGATACTGATAATTTTGGTGGTATTGATACAAACATATGCACATGGTCTGGGCAAACTTCAGCCTCTATAATTTTCACTTCATTCCAATCACAAAGGTCTCTTAATATCTTTCCTATTTCCATTCTTTTCTGCCCATAAAAAATTTTTCTCCTATATTTAGGTGTGAATACTATATGATATTTACAATTCCACTTTGTATGTGATAAACTTGACATTGTATCATATGTAGTGCTTTCATCTTTAGTTTTTTTACTGAATATACTATTCATGATACGCAACTCCCTTCATTTTATTTTATCAATCATGCGTCGAAACATATTGATATTATATCATGAAGGGAGTTGCTTTGCTACAAAGCTTAAGCCTATGCTACTACCGGCACAGCCGGAAGATTATATACATTGAAAAAGTAAATTCTAGATTTTGTTTAAAACTAGAATTTACCTTTTATTTAACTTTTTATTGTATTTTTATTCTTTTATTTCTTTAGCTAATTTTCCTATTGCCTTTGTTTCAATTCTAGATACATAGGAACGAGATATACCAATCATATCAGCAATCTCATTTTGAGTCTTAGGTTTATGACCATAAAGACCAAAACGAAGTTCAATAATAGTTCTTTCTCTATCTTTAAGAACTGTCTTAATCTTTTCATACAATTTCTTTGTTTTCATTTTTAAATCTATTACATCTTCTACACTTCTTTCATCATTTTCAAGAACTTCTTGTAGTGTAACCACATTATCGTCTTTATCCTTGCCTATTGGCTCATTTAAAAAAACTTCTGCTCCCAATTTCTTTGTTGCTCTAAGATACATTAAAATTTCATTATCTATACATCTAGATATATATGTAGAAAGTCTAGACCCTTTATCTATGTTAAAACTATTTATACCTTTGATTAAACCTATAGTTCCTATAGAAATTAAATCATCTTGGTCTACATTTGAATTAGAATATTTTTTAGCAACATGTGCAACCAGTCTTAAGTTCCTTTCTATCAATACATTCCTTGCTTCATCATCTCCATCTTTTAATTTTTCTAAATATACTTTTTCATCTTCTGCATTTAATGGCTCTAAAAACAAGCTATTTCCTGAAATATATCCAACTACAAAAACAGCTGCTCTTAAAAAGCTGAAAAAACCCGCAATACTTAATGATGCTAACATAAATGCACCTCCAAATTTTCACTCATATATCTATTATATGAATAGTAAATCTAAAAGTGCATGACCCTAAAAATTATTTAATACTTTTTCTAATTTTTCTTTTCTATCTATTTTAATTCAAATAATTCTTTACCACTTTTCAAATAATCATAACCTGAAAAAACAGTAGCAACTACACAAGCAAACATCATTACAGTTTGAGCAATATTAATAACTAAAGGCAATCCTGATATTTCTCCAAAAAAGCATACTCCAAAAGCATTCACATCTAAAAAAGCTATAATAATTGCTATCATTTGAGTAACTGTCTTTAGTTTTCCCCAAAAAGAAGCGGCAATAACTTTTCCTCCCTGTTCTACTGCTACTAATCTATAACCTGAAACAATAAACTCTCTAGCTAATATTATTATTGGAATCCAAGCAGGTAATTTATTATATTCTACTAACATCATCATAGCAGCTAAAACCAAAATCTTATCTGCCAAAGGGTCTGCAAATTTTCCAAATGTAGTTATTTGATTTCTTGAGCGTGCTATTTGACCATCTAATTTATCAGTAATTGATGCAATTATAAAGATAAGATTTATAATTATAAATTCATATGGTATATTTAAAAATGCTCCCTGTATATTAAAAAATGGTATTATTACCATGATTGGTACTAAAATTATTCTAAATATTGTTAATTTATTTGCTAGATTCATTATTTATTTCCTCCATTAAATATATTTTAAAAACGGACATTAATGAGTTAAAGTCCGCTTTTAACGAATTTATTATATTATCTATCTTGTAAAATTTCTATAGCTCTTTTTAATTGCGTGTCTTCTTCTTCTGTTACTATTAAAATGTTTTCTACAGCATCTGGTAACTCTACTACCTCATCTGGGTCAATTCCTACACCATTTATTTTATTTCTATTTGGTGTAAAGTATTCTTCTATAGTTACTTTTAGTCCACTTCCATCTTCTAGAGTCATTAGTTGTTGTATAACACCTTTTCCATAGGTTTTTGTTCCTATTATTTTTGCTTTATTATGGTCTTTTAATGCCCCTGCCAATATTTCAGATGCACTTGCTGTATTTTCATTTACTAAAAGTATTATTGGCATATCTATTATTGGTTTTGCTTTTGCTTTTTCTATTTCCTCTTTATCATTCTTATTAACTGTTATTAATAATGTTTCTCCCTTGTCTATTATATAGTCTGCTATCTCTAACGCTTCTGATACTAGTCCTCCACCATTATTTCTTAAATCTATTATAAGACTTTCTATGTTCTGTCCTTTTAATTGCTCAAATTTTGTTTTAAAATCTTCTCCTGTTCCTTCATCAAAGCTTACTACTTCCATGTATCCTATTTTATTATTTTGTTCTAATACTTTCGCAGTTATTGGATTCATATGTATTTCAGCTCTTTCTAGCTCAACTTCTATTTTTGTATCTCCTCTTAAAACTTCTAATTTTACTTTTGTTCCAGCTTCTCCTTTTATTTTATTAGATGCTGCTGTCATTTGGTCTGCTGTATACTCTATTCCATCTACTTTTGTTATTAAATCTCCTGGAAGAATTCCTGCTTTTTCTGCTGGGCTTTCTTTAATAGGTGATAATACTTGTATTAAGTTGTTTTCTTCATTAACTACCATATATATTCCTATTCCAACATAGTTTCCCATGATTTGGTTTGTATAGTCTTCCATGTCTTCTTTAGATATATATTCTGTGTATTTATCTCCTATCCCATTTATATATCCTTGTATTGTATTTTCTATTACACTATCTTCATTTATATCTCCTAAATAATATTTATCTATTATAGACATAATTTTTTCTAATTCTTTTACTACTTTTTCATTCTTATTAGAAGATTCTAATAATATATAGTTTCCATCATTATGTGTAAAATATTGATAAAGTCCTATACTTGTTACTATAAATGTTACAAATGCTGTAATAACAATTAACATTATTACTTTATAAATCTTGTGACCTCTGTTATTTTCTTCTTCCATCTTATTTAATCTTTCCTTTCAATGAGTTAACTTCCCCTTTTGATTAATTATTATTAATAATATGTATTATGGTAAATATGGAATTGGGTTAACTGGTAAACCTTTTATTCTTACTTCAAAATGTAAATGAGTTCCTTGTGTTGGATTTGATGCTGTAGGTCTTGGCTTACAGTTTCCTGTGTTTCCTACTGTTCCTATAACTTGACCTTGTTTTACTTTTTGCCCAGCTGATACTGTTCTTGAGCCTGGTTTCATATGTCCATAAAGTGTCATTGTTCCATCATGATGATTTATTACTACATATTCTCCATAGCTACTATATGACCCTATTACATTTCCATTTGAATCATAATTCTTTATTGATCCAGGTATCGCTCTTGATATTTCTACTGTACCATCTTTTACTGCTACTACTTTTTTTCCAATAACGTTTATATTTACATCTACTCCTGTATGCCCAGCATATGATGGATATGTTTTATTATTTATATTAGATTTGCCTAACCCTTGTACTGGGAATATGTATCCACTACTACTTGGTTTTCCAGCTATGTTATTAGAATTATTTTTTTCTTCCTCTTCTGCTATTCTTTTTAATTCTTCTGCTATTTCCTTTTTATCTTTTTCAAATTTTTCTAATTCTTTTTGTGCTTCTTTTTCTTCTGCTGATAATTTTTTTACTTGTTTATCTTTGTTTGATTTTGCCGTTTTTAATTCTGCTTGTTTTGCTTCTAACGATGCTTGTGCTATATCTAATTCTTTTTTATCACTTTCTAATTTTGCTTTTTCTCCTTCAATTTCTTTTTTCTGTTGATCTATAGATTCTAATAATTGGATATCACTTTCTACAAGTTCTGTTATTGTATTATATTTTGATATAAAATCTATTATACTTGTTGAACCTAATAATACATCTAAATACTTTGTATCTCCGTTTTCACACATTGTTAATAATCTTTCATCTAAAAGTCCTTTCTCTTTAACATATTGTGCTTCTTTTTCTTTTATGCTTTTTTCTGCTGTATCAATTTGACTTTGTAATACATCTATTTCTTCTTGCAAATTGTCTATTTCTGTTTCGTATTCTGATATTTGTGTTATTAAATTCTCTACCTCTTTTAATGTTTCAGATTTTTGTGCTTCTAATTCTTTTATTTTTTCTTCTGTTTCATCTATTTTATCATCTATTTGGTCTTGTTGATCTTCCAAATCTTTTTTTGATGCTGCGATTGATAAGTTTGCTTGTACTACAATTATTAATACTATTAAAGTTACTATTACTTTTTTCATATTTTTTTCCTTTCTTTTCTTTAGATAATTATTCTGGTTTAACATAATTTAATGGGTCTACTGGATTTCCATCTATTCTTATTTCAAAATGTGCATGTGGTCCTGTTGAATATCCTGTTGATCCTACTTTTAATACTGGTTCTCCTTGTGTTACTGTCTGTCCTATCTTTGCTATAATTTCAGAGCCATGTGCATATAATGTTTGTACTCCTCCTCCATGGTCTATTATTACCATGTTTCCATATGCTAAATTGTATTCTGCCTTTACTACTATTCCACTTGCCATTGCTAAGAAGTCTGTTCCTATTGGTGCTCCTACATCTGTTCCTGTATGTAATCTATATAGTCCTGTTATTGGATGTGTTCTCATTCCAAATTTTGATGTTATTCTTGTATGTCCTGGTATTGGCCATATCATTTCCTCTCCAATATAGTCTTTTCCAAATGATACTATTCCTACCAAGGACCTTATTTCATCTTCTATAGATGTTACTTGCTTTTTGTATTCATCAATCTGTAATTGTATATTTTGTTCTTCTTCTGATAATTTTGTTATTTGTATTTGTCTTGCTGTTTTGGTATTTTCTAATATTTGTGCATCTTTTTGTTGTTCTTTCTTTTTTTCGTTTAAAACTTGTTTTTCTTTTTCTAATTCTTCTGATTTTTGTTCAATTTCTTTCTTTTGTTTATTAGTTTTTTCTAAAAGTTGTATGTCATTTTCATATATTTCTGATACTAAAAAGTAATTTGATATAAAGTCTACTATACTTGTTGAGCCTAGTAATACATCTAAATATTGTAACTCTCCTTGTTCACATATAGTAAGCATCCTTTCGTCAGTTAATCTTTTTTGTATATCATATTCTTTTTGTTTTTCTTTTATTTCAAGTTCTATTTCTTTTGTTTTTTGATTTATTTTATCTATTTCTTCATTTAATGCACTTAAGCTTTGTTCTGAATTTGTTATTTCTTTATCTATTTCTTGTATTTGTACTAGATTTTGTGTTAATTCTTCTTGTACAATCTCTAATTTATTGATGTTTTCTTCAATTTCTTTCTGTAATTCTTCATTTTCTACTTGTAATTCTTCTAATGGCTTTTTTTCTTGTGTTCCTGATGGTATAATGTTTTCAGCTTGTGCATATATATTTGTACAATAGATTGTTAATACTATTATTAATATACTACATAAAACTTTTCGCATTTGTTTTTACCTTTCTACTGTATTTTTTATACTTCTAAGTATTTTTTCATTGATCTTGTACTTCCTAATATTCCTATTCCTATTCCTAATATTAAGTATACAATTACTAATAGGCTAAACATATCTGAGAATCTTACTAATTCTAACCCCATACTTTGTAATGTTGTTGAATTCATCATTTGTGACATTAATAGGTTATAGGCTCCTCCTACTAATAATATTGTTAATGCTCCTGATATAACTCCTATTATTATTCCCTCTATTACAAATGGAAATCTTATAAAATTATTCGTTGCTCCAACATATTTCATTATCGATATTTCTTTTCTTCTTGCATATACTGTTAATTTTATTGTGTTTGATATTATTACTACTGAAATAATTATTAGTAATGCTAATAATCCTATAGTTATAAACTTTATTCCTTTTGCTACACTAAGTAACACCTCTACACTTTTATTTGCTCCTTTTGTACTAGTTACATTTTCTAACTTTTCAATTTGTCCTTGTATTGCCTCAATTTCTTCTAGATTTTTAAATGTTACTATGTATGCATTTGAGAAAATATTGTTTCTTTCATAATCTTCTAATAAGTATGCTTTTTCTTTAAATTGTTCTTTTAAGGATTCTAAATATTCTTCTTTTGTCCTTAATGTTACAGTTGCTACTCCATTAATTTTTTCTATCTCTTCTCTTAATTTTGTTATTTCTTCATCATTTGCAGTTCTTTTTATGTTTACTTGTATTGCTTGCTCATCTTTTAATGTGTTTACAAAACTATTAATATTTTGTGTTGCTGCAAAAAATATTCCGAATATAAACATTGTTGCACACATTGTCATTAATGCTACTGCAGTTGATTTTTTATTTTTGAATACACTTCTTATTCCTTCTCCTAATAAATAGTTTAATACATTATACTTCACAATTATAACCACCTTTTTTATCATCTCTGATTATCTCGCCTTTTTGAATTTGTATAACTCTTTTTTTCATTTGGTCTACTATTTCTTTTGCATGTGTTGCTACTACTATTGTTGTTCCTCTTAAATTTATATCGTTTAATAGAGTCATTATCTCCCATGCTGTGTTTGGATCTAAATTTCCTGTTGGCTCATCTGCTATTAACATTGATGGATTGTTTACTAGTGCTCTTGCTAATGCTACCCTTTGTTGTTCTCCTCCTGATAATTCATTTGGATACATTTTTGCTTTTGCACTTAATCCTACTAATGATAATACCATTGGCACTTGCCTTCTTATATGTTTTGGTGTTGCTCCTACTATATACATTGCAAATGCAACATTTTCATATACTGTTTTGTCTGGTAATAATCTGAAGTCTTGAAATACTACTCCCATGCTTCTTCTTAAAAATGGCACCTTTTTTTGTTTTAGAAAAGTTGTGTCTTTTCCATTTATTATTATACTTCCAGATGTTGGCTCTTCTTCTTTTAATATTAATTTTATTAGTGTTGATTTTCCACTTCCTGAACTTCCTACTAAAAATGCAAATTCTCCTTTATCTATAGTGAAATTAGCATTTTTTACTGCTTTTGTTCCTGTGCCATATGTTTTGTTTACATCTTTAAATTCTATCATAATAGTTTCGTATGAATTTCATACGCTCCTTTCTTTTCTATTGTATTCCCTTATTCTATGATAACAATAAAAGTTATTATTTGCAATACTTTTTTGATTAATTTTTATGTTATTTTTTTCAAAGAATATAAAAAACTGTAACTAATTTACTAGGTAGAAGTTTTCTTCTTTATCTAATAAAAAGTTACAATTTTAAAAAGATTATATCTCTCATTTTTTTCTATTCTTACTTCATTTTTTAAAATATATTTCTTATTTTTTATTCCATTACATTTTTTATAATTTCTTCGCTGTCTATTTTAAAATAATGCATTAATTTTTCAGCAGAGCCTGACTTCCCAAAAGTATCTTTAATTCCTAATCGTGTAAGTTTGCAAGGATACTCATCTGTAAGAACTTCTGAAATTGCTGTTCCTAATCCTCCTATAATATTGTGGTCTTCAACTGATATTAGCTTTTTAGTTTCTTTTGCACATTTTAATATTATTTCTTTGTCTATTGGTTTTATTGTGTGAAAATCTATAACTCTAACATTTATATTCTTTTTTGCTAGTTCATTTTGTGCTTTTATTGCTTCTTGTACTGTTACACCTGTTGCAAATATAGTTGCATCTGTTCCATTTCCTATTTGAACAGCTTTTCCTATTTCAAATTTTTGATTTTCATCATATATAATATTTGTTTCTAACCTGCTTAGTCTTAAATATACTGGTCCGTTAATTTTAGATATTTCTTTTACTGCCCACTTTGTTTGTATATCATCTGATGTGCTAATTACAATCATATTAGGTAATGTTCTCATCATACTTATATCTTCTACCATTTGATGTGTAGCTCCATCTTCTCCTACTGTTATTCCTGCATGTGTTGCACATATTTTTACATTTAATTTGGGATAACATATGCTATTTCGTATTTGGTCATATGCTCTTCCTGCTGCAAATACTGCAAATGTACTTGCATATGGTATTTTATTACAAGTTGCTAATCCTGCAGCTGTTCCTATCATATTTTGTTCTGCTATTCCCATTTCAAAAAATCTTTTTGGAAATTCTTTTGCAAATAAATTTGTTTTTGTTGCTGATGATAAATCTGCATCTAGTACTACTATTTTCTCATTTTCTTTTCCAAGTTCCTTTAATGCTTCACCATAACTTTGTCTAGTAGCCACTTTTTTATCTTTTAATTCCATTAGTTTAATTCCTCCATAGCTTGTTTATATTGTTCATCATTTGGTGCCTTTCCATGCCAACTAGCTTGATTTTCCATAAATGATACCCCTTTTCCCTTTATTGTTTTTGCTACAATACATACAGGCTTTTCTTTTATCGTTTTTGCTTTATTAAGTGCTCGTAATATTTCTAAAACGTTGTGTCCATCTATTGTTATTACTTCGAATCCGAACTTTTCGAATTTTTCATCTATTGGATATGAACTCATTACTTCTTCAATTGTTCCATCTATCTGCAAATTATTATTATCAACTATTACACATAAATTATCTAATTTATATTTACTTGATGCCATTGCTGCTTCCCATATTTGCCCTTCTTCTATCTCTCCATCTCCTAATATTGTATATACTCTATATGCCTTATTATCAAGTTTGCCAGCTATTGCCATTCCGTTTGCTACTGATAATCCTTGACCTAATGAGCCTGATGTCATATCTACCCCTTTTACTTTGTTCATATCAGGATGCCCTTGTAATTTACTTTCTATATCTCTAAATGATTGTAATTCCGCTATATCAAAATATCCTTTTTGTGCTAAACAACTATATAGGGCTGGTGAACAATGTCCTTTTGATAATACTAGTCTATCTCTGTCTTCCCAGTTTGGATTTGTTTCATCTATATTCATTTCATTAAAATATAGTACTGTCATTATATCTGCAATTGATAAAGATCCTCCTGGATGTCCTGATTTACCTCTATATACTGCTTCTATTATGCCCCTTCTTACTGATTTTGCAATTTCTTCTAGCTTTATAATCTCTGTTACCTTTTCCATATGTATCCTCCTAATTTGACTGTATATTTAATTTATTTTACTGTATAGATTATTTGTATTTTTCATATGCTTTTACTTAGAATAGTCCTACTATATCACCATTTTCATCAATATTAATACTTTCAGCTGCTGGTACTCTTGGTAATCCTGGCATTGTCATTATTTTCCCTGCTATTATTACAATAAATCCTGCTCCAGCCTTTAATTTTATTTCTCTTACATATATTTTAAATGGTTTATCAACATTTAAATTTTTAGGGTCATCTGAAAATGATAATGGTGTCTTTGCAAAACAAATAGGTAATTTATTATATCCTAATCTTTCTATATTTTTTAAATCTTCTTGTGCTTCTTCTGATAATTCAATTTCTTTTGCTCCATATATGTTATAAGCAATTTTTTCTATTTTTGTTTTTATATTATCTTCTAATTCATATGCGTATTTAAAATCTTGTGTTTCTTCTACTAATTTGATTAGTTTATTTGATATATCTACTGCACCTTCTGAGCCTTTTTTCCAACTTTCTACTAAACTTAATTGTACATTTTTTTCTTCTAAAATTTCTCTAACTGTTTGTATTTCTTCATTTGTATCAGTATAAAATTTATTTAATGCTACTATTACATTTAGTCTAAATTTATCTTTTAGGTTGTCTATATGTCTTAGTAAATTTTTCATTCCTAATTTTAATGCTTGTATATTTGGCTCTAATATTTTATCTTTTTCAATTCCTCCATGAAATTTTAATGCTTTAATTGTTGCTACACATACTACTGCATCTGGTTGTATTTGTGCCTTTCTACATTTTATATCAAGGAATTTTTCTGCTCCTAAATCTGCTCCAAATCCTGCCTCTGTTATAGTATAGTCTGCTAATTTCATTCCTAATTTTGTGGCTCTTATACTATTGCATCCATGTGCTATGTTTGCAAATGGTCCTCCATGTATTATGCAAGGTGTATGCTCTAGAGTTTGTACTAAATTAGGATTTATTGCATCTTTTAATAGTACTGCCATGCTTCCTTCTACTTTTAAATCTCTGGCATATACTGGTTGTCCTTGTTTATTATATCCAATTATTATATTTCCTAATTTTTGTTTTAAATCTTCTATGTCTTCAGATAAGCACAATATTGCCATTATTTCTGATGCTACTGTAATATCAAACCCATCTGTTCTTGGTACTATATTTTTTTCTGCTGATAAACCTGTTTCTACTGTTCTTAATTGTCTATCATTTAAGTCTACACATCTTTTCCATGTTACTTTTTCTATTTGTAATTCGTTTCCGTAGTAAATGTGATTATCTATTACTGCAGATAATAGGTTATTTGCTGATGTTATTGCATGTATGTCTCCTGTAAAGTGTAAATTTATATCTTCCATTGGTGCAACTTGTGCTCTTCCTCCACCTGTTGCTCCTCCTTTTAAGCCAAATACTGGTCCTAGTGATGGCTCTCTTAATGCTAATATTGCGTTTTTTCCTAATCTTGTTAATCCATCTGCTATTGCTATTGATATTGTAGTCTTTCCTTCTCCTAATGGTGTTGGACTCATTGCAGTTACTAATATCAGTTTTCCATTTTTGTTGTTTTTAACTCTTTTTATTTCTTCTTCTGATATTTTTGCTTTATATTTTCCGTATGGCTCTAAATGCTCTTTACTTATTCCTGCTTTTTCAGCTATTTCTTCTATTCTTTTTAATTTTACACTTCTGGCTATTTCTATATCTCCCATAACTAACCTCCTATAATTATTATGCAATTATTCCAACTATTAAACCTATTGTTGCTCCTGCAAATACTTGTATTGGTGTATGTCCTAATACCTCGACTAGCTTTTCTTGTACTTGTAATGTTGATAACCCTGGTGTTTGAACTATTTTATTTAGTAAAGTAGCTTGTTTTCCTGCTGCTCTTCGTACACCTGCTGCATCATACATAACTACAAATGCAAAAATTAGTGATAATGCAAAAATTGAAGTTTGTACTCCTTCATATTTTCCTATTAATGTTGTTAGTGAAACAACTATTGCTGAATGAGAGCTTGGCATTCCTCCAGCTCCCATTATTCTTTTGAAATTAAATTTCTTTGTTTTTATTAATTCCCATATTACTTTAAATGTCTGTACACACGCCCATAAAATAATTGGAACATATATATACTTATTAGTTATAATTAATAAAAATGTGTTCATAACTACCCCTCATAATTCATATTAAGATATGTTCAATTTTCATTATAACATTATGCTGAAAAATTCTCTTCTTCAATATTTCCTTCTTTTTGAAGTAAAATTGTTATTCTCTTTTCAGCAGACTCTAATATGTTATTGCATTCCTTAGAAATTTTCATTCCCTTTTCAAATTCTTTTACCGAGTCATCTAGGTTTAGGTCTCCTTTTTCTAATTTTGCTACTATTTTCTCTAATTCTTCCATTGATTTTTCAAAATCTACTTTTTTTTCGCTCATTTTCTATTCCTCTCATTATTCTTAGTATTCTGTTACTTCCCATGTTTCTGTGTTTACAATATACCATCCGATTGTTACTGCATCTTCTGTTATTTTTACCATTAATTGATTTGATGGTAGACTCGCATTATAGTCTATTGCATATTTTGCATTCTTGCTTTCTCCTATTTTTTCTTTTACTTTTTGGATTGCTTTATCTTCTATATTATTTTTATTTTCATTTTCTTTTAATTCTTCTTGAGTAGTATTTTCTTCTTTTTGTATATTATCGTTATTTTGATTTTGTTGTTGGTTATTTTTATCATCTACCTCTGGTTTTGCTTCATTTTTATCTTCATTATCATTATTATTTGCTTCTTCATTTTCTTTATTATTGTTGTCTGTCATTGTTGTATCATTTTCCTTTGGAGTATTTGCTTCTATTGTCTTATTTTTTATACTATATGCTACACATATCCCGATTATTATTACTATAATAATCGCTAACACTAATATAGCTATTTTTTTCTTATTTTTCATATGTTATATCTCCTTTGTATTTTGTTTAACTCTATTATATGTTTTAAACTTAAATCTTCTTGATTTCTTAATAAGTATTTTATAAAACTTTTGCTTTTTTATTCCCATCATAAAATTTTAATTCTATTTCTTCATCTTTTTTTGTTTCTTTTATACTTTTTATGATTTTTCCATCTTTCTCAGCTAGACAATATCCTCTTGTTAGAGTTTTTAGAGGACTTAAACTATCTAATTTTGTTGTTAATTCTATAAACTTAGATTTTGCTTCAAATTCTTTTTTGTTTACTATGTTTTCCATTGTTTTTATTAAACTATCTATTTTTAAGTAATTGTCGTTTATTATTCTTGTAGGCTCTTTAAATGCCCTTGACTGCATACATTTGCTATATCTCATTTTCATTAATTCTATTTTTCTTATTAATGAATTTTTAAATCTAACTTGATATGTGTTTATTGTATTTTTTAATTCTGATATATCAGGTACTGCTAATTCTGCAGCTGCTGATGGGGTTGGGGCTCTTAAGTCTGCTACAAAATCTGATATACTAAAGTCTGTTTCATGTCCTACAGCTGATATTATTGGTATTTCTGAATTGTATATCGCTCTTGCAACTTCTTCTTCATTAAATGACCATAAATCCTCTAATGAGCCTCCTCCTCTTGCTAAAATTATTACATCTACTAATTTGTTTTTGTTCATTGTTTCAATTGCTTCTGATATTTTTTCACTTGCACCTAGTCCTTGTACTGGTACTGGTAATAATTTTATGTGTACATTTGGATTTCTTCTTGTTGAAACATTTATTATATCTCTTATTACTGCTCCTGTTTGTGAAGTTAATACTCCTATTTCTTTAGGATACATTGGGATTTTCTTTTTGTGTGCTTCACTAAATAAGCCTTCTTTTTCTAATTTGCTTTTTAGTTCTTCATATGCTTTATATAAACTTCCTAATCCATCTTCTTGCATCGCTTGCACATATATTTGGTATACTCCATCTCTTTCATATACTGAAACACTACCAAAAACCATTACACTCATTCCATCTTTTGGTGTAAAGTCTAATCTTTCAGCATAGCCTTTAAACATTATACATTTTATTAAGGATTTTTCATCCTTTAATGTAAAATAAAGATGTCCTGTTGCGTAATGGTTTTTGAAATTTGATATTTCTCCTTTTACTAATACACTTTGTAATGCTTCATCTTCTGAGATTTTTCCTTTTATATATGCATTTAGCTCTGATACAGATATTGCTTGGTATTTCATATATTTTATCCTTCTTTTACTATACTTGCTAACATTCCATTAACAAAGTTCTTTGATTGTTCTTCTCCATATTTTTTTGATAGTTCTACTGCTTCATTTATTATGATTTTATATGGTATTTCTTTATATTTTATTTCATAGATTGCTAATTTTAATAGACTTAAATCTACTTTTGATATTCTTTCTAGCTTCCAATCAGCTTTTAGATTTTTTTCTATCTTCTTTTCAATTTCCTCTTTGTTTTCTTTTATTCCTTTTACTACATCTTTTATATATTCTATAGCATTTTCGTTTGTTATTTCATTTGATTCTAAATATAATTCTATTTGTTCATCTATGTCTTCATCTTTTTGTATTTCTTGACTATATATTAACTTAAATGCTAATTCTCTAATTGCTGACCTATTCATAATCTTTCCTTCCTATGATTTCATTCTGGTATTTATTTTCTTACATTTTATCTACTAGCTTCTTTATTCTATCTTTTACTTCATCTTTGTTTTGTTGTACATAATTTCCTACAAATGCTCCTACTATTATTAATACTAATCCTAAAATCAGATTGTATAGTCTTGTGCATAATATTAGTATTGATACAAGCACTCCTATTATAGCTCCTTTATATTGTCTCCAAAATTCTCCCATCTTTTAATCCTTTCTAATGTTATTTAAACATTATTAATAGCACTGTTTCTACTGTTTTGTTTTTTAGTTTTGCTCTATTGTTTGTTTTCATTTTTTGCTACATAACTTTTTACTTTTATATTTACTTCTTTTACATCTAAATCTAATGCTGTTTTTATTGTGTCTTTTATTTTGTTTTGTAGATTTACTGATAATTCTTTTATTATTATATTTTGCCCCACTACTAAATTTACTGTTATTATTAAATTATTTTCTTTGTCTATTGTTGTTTTGGTATTTATTTGTTCTATACTTTCAAATTCTTTTATTACAGAATTTGTTAAGTTTTCTATTGCTTCTTTTGATATCAATAATTTTCCGCTTTCATTTTTTAATAGTATTCCTTGTTTGTCTTTTTCTGACTTTTTGTCTCTGCTATCGAAAAATATGCATCTTATTGATAGTAATATTAATACTATATTTATTACCAGTATAGCTATGTCTGCCTGTATCATATTTTCTATTATATTTTGTATAAAACTTGCATCTAATAATCCTAATATAATTAAGCTTAATATTGTTGCTAATATTAGAATTATATATGAATATATTACTAATGCTATTCTTTCTATTATTTTCATTATTTCTTCCTTTCTTTTTGCTGTTTTGTGCATATTGCATTTGTAGTAAAAAGCTCTTTTTATTCATTAATCTTTTTGTCTTCTACTTCTTTGTTATCTGTATCTATATTCACTCCTTGTACATGTACATTTACTTCTGATACTTTTAGCCCTGCCATACTTTCAACTGCCTTTTTTACTCTATTTTGTATCTCAAATGCTACATCTGGTATCCTTGCTCCATATTCTACTATTATGTTCACATCTATTTTAGCTTGGTTATTTATTGTTTCTACTTTTATTCCTTTTGCTAAATTCTTTTTACCACTTAATACTTCTCCTATTCCTCCACCAAATTTTCCTTGCATCCCTGATACTCCATTTACTTCTGATACTGCAACTCCTGCTATTACTGCAATTACCTCATCTGATATTTTTATTCCTGAATTTTCCCCTATTGTTTCTTCTTTTACTTCTACCTCTTTTATTTCTTGATTTTGATTTTCTTCCATTTTTATCATCCTTTCTTTTCTAGACAAATCTTGTCCTTATTTTTTTGTTTGTAAATATACTTTTAAGCTCTTTTATTTATTTGCCACTAGTATATCAATTTTTTATTATTTTTACAACTGTTTTTTTAATATTTTACCAACTTCTATTTTATTGCCTCTTAAATAGTCTTCTATAGGCATTTTCTTTGAGTTTTCTCCTTGTATTTCTAATACTTTTATTATTCCCTCTTTTGTTTTTATATATAATCCTTTTTTGCTGTCTGATACTATAATTGTTCCATTTTCTTTGTCTTGTATTTTTTCTATTTCTACTAGTTCTTTTAATTCATAATTTTCTGCTACTTTTACTTTCCACAATTTTATTTTCTTTTCTTCTAAATATGTGTAGGCTCCCATTATTGGGTTTAGCCCTCTTACTTGGTTTTTAATTTGTTCTGCTGTTTTGTTTTCCCAATCTATTATTCCATCCGCTTCTTTGTCTAACATTGGTGCCATTGTAAATTCTTCTCCTTGTGGTGTCCTTGGTGCTGTTTCTTTTTCAATTTGTTCTAATGTTTCTACTAATAATTTTGCACCTATCTTTGATAGTCTTTCCCATAATTCTCCTGTTGTTTCATCTTCTTTTATTTGTTCTTCTTGCTTTAATATCATATCTCCTGTATCCATTCCTACGTCCATATACATTGTTGTTATCCCTGTTACTTTTTCTCCATTTATTATTGCTCTTTGTATTGGTGCTGCTCCTCTGTATTTTGGTAATAATGATCCATGTACATTTATACATCCTTTTGGTGGAATGTCTAATATTTCTTTTGGTAATATTTTTCCATATGCAACTACACATATTACTTCAGGCTTTAGTTCTTTTATTTCGTTTATGATTTCTTCATTGTTTCTTATTTTTTGTGGTTGGTATATTTTCAAGTTATGTTCTTGTGCATATTCTTTTACTGGTGTTATTGATATTTTCATTCCTCTTCCACTTGGTTTGTCTTGGTTTGTTATTACTGCTAATATTTCATGCCCCGCTTTATATATTGCTTGTAATGATTCTTTTGCAAAGTCTGGTGTTCCCATAAATACAATCTTCATTTTATTAATCACATTCCCTTCGTTATTCTGTATTGTTCTTATTTTATATTGCTTTATATTTCCGCTCTTTAATTATCATTTTGCATATTTCTATTTTTTATCATTTTATATTATCTGATATGTCTGCAAATTGTTGTAATGTTAATTCTTCTGCTCTTATTTTTTTGTTTATGTTTAATTTCTCAAATATATGATTTGCTTCTTCTTTACTTTTTATTGTATTTGTATTAGTTAATGCATTTATTAGAGTTTTTCTTCTTTGCATAAAAGCATTTTTTATTACTTTAAACATTTTTTCTTTGTCTTTTACTTTTATTGGCGATTCTTTTCTTAAATGTAATTTGATTACTTCTGATGTTACTTCTGGCTCAGGTATGAATGAGTAGTTTGGTACTTCTAATATCTTTTCCGAATTGCAATAGTAATATACTGAATATGTTATTGCTCCTGTTTCTTTTTTTCCTGGCTCTGCTATTAATCTTTCTGCTACTTCTTTTTGTATCATTACTGTTATACTCTCTATTTCTAACTTGTCTTCTAATAGCTTCATTATTATTGGTGTTGTTATATAGTATGGTAAATTTGCTACTATTTTACAAGTTTTGTTTTCTCTTTTTATGATTTCTTGTAAGTTTACTTTTAATATATCTTCATTTATTATTTCAAAGTTTTTATATAGTGCAAATCTATCTTCTAGTATTTTTATCATTTTTGTGTCTAATTCAATGCATATTACTTTTCCTGCTTTTTCTAATAGTTGCTTTGTAAGTGTTCCTAAACCTGGTCCAATTTCTATAACTAAGTCATCTTCTTTTATATCTGCACTTTCTACTATTTTCTCTACTACTTCTTCACTTATTAGAAAGTTTTGTCCTAGGCTTTTGTTTGCTTTTATATCATATTTTTTCATTATATATTTTGTTTCTTCTAATATATTTAACATTTTTTCCTCTTTTCTTCTAAATTCTTGCTTTAACATGGCTATTTTACCAAATTAACAACTAAATAAATTCTTGCTTTAACATGGCTATTTTACCAAATTAACAACTAAATATCAAGTTTTTAAATTTTTGTGTATATTGTCTATATTTACATTATTTGTTTTATATGATTTACTGCATATTCTTTTTTATTTAAATATATTTCTATAACATCAAATCTTATTGGTATTTTTGTTATCTTTTTTGTATATAAATAGTATCTTGCTATATTTTGCAAATGTTCTCTTTTTATATAGTTTACTGCTTCTGCTGGTCTTCCAAAATTTATTGTTGTTCTTGTTTTTACCTCTATAAACACTATTTCTTCATTGTCTTTTGCAATTATGTCCATTTCTCCTTGCCTACATCTATAGTTTCTTTCTAAAATTATGTATTCTTTCTTTTCTAAATATTTGACTGCAAGTCTTTCTCCTAACATTCCTATTTCTTGATTTCTATTCATTTATTACCTTCTTTCTGTTTTTATATATTTTTCTATTCTTTTATTTTAAATCTTTTTCCTGGTAAACTTTCAATTGCATTTTCTATTTCTAACATAGTTAGCTTATATGTTACTTCTTTGATATCATTATTGGTCTTTCTTACTATTTCATCTATAGTTTGTGCACCTTCTAATATTGCATTATATATTTCTAAATTTTCTTCACTTATATTCTTTTCATCTATATGGATATGGTTGTTTTCTTCTTTTGTTTTGTTGTTCTTTTCACTATTTATATTTAAAAATTCATAGTTTTCCTTCTTTTTTAGTTTTAATTCTGGATATTCTTCTATTATATCTTCTACTGTTGTTACTAATTTAGCTCTTTTATCCCTTATCATTTCATTGTTTCCAATACCTTTTGTGTTTTCTAAACTACTTGGTATGCAAAATGATTTTTTATTTTGTTCTTCTGTATTTCTTACAGTTATACTTGTCCCACTTTTTCTGTGTGATTCTATTACTAATGTTCCTATTGATAATCCTGCTACTATTCTATTTCTTTCTCTAAAGTGGTCTGATGTCTCTTTCTCATCAAGCTCATATTCACTTACTATTAATCCGTCTTCTTCAAGTATTTTCTTATACAGTATTTCATTGTTTCTTGGATAAATATATTTTAATCCACATGGTAGTACAGCTATTGTTTTTCCTTTTGCCTCAATGCAATTTTTATGTACTGCTGTATCCATTCCTGTTGCTAATCCACTTATTATATTTAAGTTGTATCCCACTAAATTGTTTACAAATATTTTGCACATTTTTCTTCCATAATTTGATGTTGTTCTTGAACCTATAACTGCTATTCCATTTTGTTTTAGTAATTTCTCATTTCCTTTTATATATAATTGATGTGGTGGATTTTTAATTTTTCTTAAACTTTCAGGATATTCTTCGTCTTCTATTGTTATTTTCTTTATTTCTTCTATTCTTTGATTTTGTTTTATTTTGCATAATTCTTGTTGCAATATTTCTAAAAGTCCTTTTTCTTTATTATTTAATATTTCTTCTTGTAATTTTTGGCATATTTCACTTTTGCCTAAGAAACATAATCTTTGTGCAGTATTTAATGTTATATAATATTTACTTATTTTTCGCTTAAGATTGTCTCCATATTGTTCATTTGTTTCTATTTTATAGTAGTCTATTTCTTCTATTAAATTTAATGTCTTATTTCTTAGTAAATCACTAAATTTTGTTCTCGATTCTATAAAATTCTGAAATTGATTTGCTTCTAATAATTCTTGTCTTTTTAAATTCTTGTAAATTTCTATTGTATCATTTTTAATCATTTTTAACTTCATATTAATTCCTTCTTTATTTATATATTTTTTACAATTTAGCTTTTTTCCTAGTGAGCGGTAATTCCCGCTCACTGCAAAATCAGCTCTTTTTATTTTTCAATATATTCTTTCTTTATAACTTCTTATACTTTTATTATATTTTTTACAATTTTAGCTTTTTTCCCAGTGAGCGGGAATTCCCGCTCACTGCAAAATCAGTTCTTTTTTTAAAACTTATATACTTATTCCTTTTTGTATAAGACTTTTCTTGTCTTTTCATTAAAATTATATATTTAATATTATTCTATTTTAAATTTCATGTATGACTTTGTATATTTTTAAGCTTATTTATGCAAACACTGTATTCTTCATAAAACTCTAAAAATATTTCTTGTCTAGACTTCTATATTGCAATGCCTCTGCAATATGCTTATACTCAATATTAGTGCTTTTATCTAAATCAGCAATTGTTCTTGCAACTTTTAAAATTTTTGTATATGCTCTTGCACTCAATCCCAATTTTTCAAAAGCACTTTCTAAAATTTGTTTACCTTTTGTGTCTAATTGACAATATTTTTCAATCAGACTAGAGTCTAACTCCGAATTAGAATATATATTTAAGTCTTTATATCTTTCCAGTTGTATCTCTCTTGCAGTATTCACTCGTTCTTTTATTTCTTCTGAAGTTTCGCTTTTTATATTAATATCAAATTCTTGATATTTGACTGGCTCAACTTCAATATGAATATCTATTCTATCTAATAATGGTCCACTTACTTTATGAAGATATCTATTAATCATGGTTTGCGTACAAGTACATTCCTTTTCAGTACTTCCATAGTATCCACAAGGACATGGATTCATGCTTGCTATTAGCATAAATTTACTTGGATAAGTTAATGTATTTACAACTCTACTAATTGTTATATTTCCATCTTCAATTGGTCCTCTTAATACTTCTAAAGTATTTCTTTTAAATTCAGGAAGTTCATCTAAGAATAGTACTCCATAATGAGCCAAACTTATCTCTCCTGGTTTTGGTGTTCTTCCTCCTCCAATCATTGATGCACTTGATGATGTATGATGTGGACTTCTAAATGGTCTTGTTGTAATTATTGAAGAATCGCTTCCTATTTTTCCTGCTATGCTATGAATTTTAGTTATCTCTAGTGCTTCATCAAAAGTCAAATTTGGTAGTATAGTTGGCAATCTTTTTGCAAGCATAGTTTTTCCTGAGCCAGGGCTACCTATTAATAGACAGTTATGTGCTCCAGCAGCAGTAATTTCTAAGGCTCTTTTTATATTTTCTTGTCCTTTCACCTCAGAAAAATCCACATTATATTTTTTATTATAATTAAATATTTTCTGCATATCAGCTTCAACTTTATCTATATTTAGTCTTCCATTTAGATAGCCAATAACTTCATCTAAGTTTCTAACTGGAATAACATCTAAATCTTGAACTATCGCTGCTTCATAACTATTTTCTTTTGGAACAATTACTCTTTTTATCCCTAAGTTCATTGCTTCTATACACATTGGTAAAATCCCATTGATTCTATTAACTTGTCCACTTAGAGAAAGTTCCCCTATAAATACTGTACTGCTTAAAGATTTTTGAATATCATTTGTAATAATTCCCATATTAATAAGTAAACCTACTGCCATGGGCAAATCAAAATTACTTCCCTCCTTTTTTATATTAGCTGGTGCTAAATTTATTAATATTCTTTTACTTGGAAATTCTATTTTAGAATTTTTAATAGCTATTCTTATTCTTTCTTTTGCTTCTTTTACTGTAGCATCTGGAAGTCCTACTATCTCAAAGGATGGTAGACCTTTCCCTATATCAGTTTGAATTTCGACTAGATATCCATCTAATCCATTTAATGCGATTGATTTTATTTGTGATAACATTTTTACTCCTTTCTTTAATTTATTATTGATTTTTTTATTTTGTTACTATAAAATATATTAAAATATTAATAGAAATGGTTGATAATATGAAAAAGAATGATAAAAATTATGTAAAACGTAATAAGAAAAACAACAGAAAAAATACGAGTAAACAAAATAATAGAAAAACAAATGCAAAAAGTACTAGCAAAGTTATAAGATTTAAAAATAACTTAAATGTATCAAATGAAATATCTAGTAAAAAAATACAAATTATTTTCGCATTTATACTTATATTATTTTCTTTATTAATTATACGTATTTGGTGGTTACAATTTGCAGATGGAAATGAATTACAACGTTTAGCTGCCAAACAGCAAACTTATATAGACACAATATCTGCTAAAAGGGGTTCTATATATGATTCTAATGGTGTAATACTAGCAACAAGTTATGCAGCTGACAATGTAATTGTACTTCCTGAGGAGCTTTCTGAAGAAAAGAGACCATTAGTAGCAGCAGGATTATCTTCTATATTAGAGTTAAATTATGAAGAAATTCTTGCAACTTTGAACACCTCAACATCAAAAGTAACAATTGCTAAAAATATTACACATGAAAAAATAGAACAAATTAAAAGTTGGGTTAAAGAAAATAAATTATCAACCGCAGTATATACTGAAGAAACTATTGCAAGATATTATCCATACTCTTCATTAGCATCAAATGTTATTGGTTTTTGTGGAACTGATAGCCAAGGTTTAAGTGGAATAGAATATAGTTGGGATTCCGTTTTAGCTGGAACATCAGGTAAATCAATTAGTCTAAAAGACACATCAAAATCTCAAATTCCAAATACTGAAGAAACATATATTCCAGCAGAAAATGGATATAATCTTACATTAACAATTGATGTAAATATTCAAAATATAGTAGAAAAATATTTAAAACAAGCTGTTATAGATAATGATTGTAGTAGAGGTGGAATTGCAATAGTAATGGATCCTTCAACAGGAGATATATTAGCAATGGCTTCATATCCTGATTATAACTTAAACTCACCTTTTACCCCTAACGAATACCTTTTAGAAGGCTGGGAGGCATTATCATCTACTGAGAAATCAAACGCTTTACAAAGAATGTGGAATAATGAATGTATAACTGATACATATGAGCCTGGGTCTGTATTTAAAACTATTACTTCTGCAATAGCTTTAGAAGAAAATCTTATTGAAGTTGATACACCTAGTACATTATCATGTGATGGAATTGAAGAAGTTGCAGATAGAGAAATTAAATGTTGGAGAGCAGTACCACATTATTCACAAAGTTTGCGAGATGCTTTTAATAATTCATGTAATCCAGCTTTTATACAATTAGGTAGCCGTATTGGTGCACAAACATCATATAAATATTATGAAGCATTTGGATTTTTCAATAAAACTGAAATCTCATTGCCTGGAGAGTCTACTGGAATATTCTTTGGTTTAAAAAATGTTGGACCTGTTCAATTAGCAACTATGTCATTTGGGCAACGTTTTACAATTACCCCTTTACAAATGATAAATTCGATTTCTGCAATTGTAAATGATGGCGTTCTAATGAAACCAAGAATAGTAAAGTCTATTACTAATACTGATAATGGAGATGTTACTGAAATTTCTACTACAGAAGTACGTCAAGTTGTCTCAAAAGAAACTTCTCAAACTATAATTTCAATGATGCAATCTGAAGTTGATATTGGTACTGGAAAAAAAGCCCGTGTTAAGGGATATAATGTTGGTGGTAAAACAGGTACTTCTGAGCCTGCACCTGGACATGAAGATGAAGGTTATGTTGCCTCATTTATTGGAATTGCTCCAGTTGAAGATGTTAAAATGGTAGCCTTAGTTGCTTTATATGACCCTAGAGGAGATTCTCATCAAGGTGGACAAATTGCTACACCTGTAGTCGCTAATATATTTGCAGAAGCATTACCTTATCTTGGTATTCCAGCTAATGCTGAAGGATCTACTCATCAAAATAATACATCTGATAATAACCTTTACTAATTTTAGATAAATTTATATGAAATAAATACAAATAAATTTTCTTGATATAATTTAATTGATTTAATATAATTTGTATAATGAATGAAATATAATTAAAATTTATAGTAATATATAATGATACCTGAAAGTAAAATAACTTTCAGGTGTCTTATGCTTTTAATATTAGAGTCTTATATTTTTAGTATTTAATAACTTATTTATTTTATTGATTTGTTTTTTTTTTTAATTTATACCTATGCTAATTTCTTTTTATATTCTTCTAGTGCCTTAGATACTTGGTCTGGACATGAAGTTCTTTTGGAACCACAAGGAATTCCTTTTAACATCTGAATTACTTGGTCTATAGTTTTGCCTTCAACTAATCTTGATACTCCTACTGTATTACCTGGACATCCTCCTACTATTGTTAAACTTTTAATTGTATTGTTTTCTATATCAAATATCATTTTCATTGAACAAACTCCTTGTGGTGTATATTCAAATTTCATATTTTTTCTCCTTTCCTAATATTGTATTTTAAATTTATGTTTTGTTTATATTTATTATGTATTTTAGCGATGTATTTTATCTGTATATATAACAGAAGTCAATAATATCTCTTCATTATTTAGTTTGAAACATTCATTAAATTTATTAAGATTATTTGTATCATTACTATATTCCCTTATATAGTCCTGTAAATCTAGGAAATGTAATTCTGTACCATATTGTAAAATTTCAGAATTATTATTCTGTATATTTAGAAATACACTCTTTTTATGGTCTTCTTCTAGTTTTAATTCTTCTATCGATACTTTCTTTGTTATATTTGACATTTCTACATTTGACTTATTTTTAAATTCTTCTTCATATATTAGAGTCCAATAACAAAAAATAGCTTCTTTTATTCTATCATATCTTATTACTTTTGTATAAACCTTAGTATCTCCTATGTTCCCATCCTTTTCTATTGTTGCATTAAGTTTTGCCATACCAAACTTGTAGTCTGATACATCATCTATATTTATAATCTTTTCAAATTTTAATTCTTTTACATCTAACTTCAGAATTTTACTAAATAGCTCTTTTGCTAATTTATTATTTTCTCCTTTTTGTAATACATTTTCTAACATATTATCTTTATTATTTAATATTTTTATTGTGAGTTCCTCCTTTATTATTCTTTTTTGTTTTTTGGGTTTTATATAAGATTGTTTGCTATTGAGTGTTATAAATTCGAAATAATGTAATATTGAAAAATTGAATAAAATAATTAATATTTTTTATAATTTTAATAAATAAAGTATACTTTATTTTATATTTTATGTCAATGTTTTTATTTCAATTTTACATAATTTCTTGTCGACTCTATTCGACATAGATAACTTTTGAAATTCAATATACTATATATTTTTATTGTATATGAAAATTACTTACTTAGCAATAATTTTAAATATTTTTAATTTGATTTACTATATCTTCAGTAATCCCTTTTACTTTCATTAATTCTTCTTTTGAAGCATTTTGTATATTTTCAAAACTTCCAAAAGTCTTTAATAACATCCTTTTTCTTGTTTCACCAATCCCCTTTATGTCATCTAATTGTGACTTTTTCATACTACTATTACGTAACTTTCTGTGATATGAAATTGCTGTATCATGTACCATATCTTGAAAGTTAGTTATTAATTTCATTAGTTCGTCTGATATTGTAAGTTCTTCTCTATTTTCATCCATTAAAGCTCTTGTTTGATGCTTGTCGTTTTTTACCATTCCAAATACAGGAATATCTAGTTTATATACTTCCACAGCTCTTTTTATTGCTTTTATTTGAGTAATTCCCCCATCTGCAAATATCACATCTGGTAATTTTCCAAACCCTCCATCTTTATTGTCTATTGAATGTTTTAGCCTTCTTGTAACAACTTCTTCCATGCATGCAACGTCATCTTGACCAACTACATTTTTTATTTTAAATCTTCTTGATAGATTCTTTTTAAGTATGCCATCTTGCATAACACACATTCCTGCAACTACATATTCTCCGCTAATATTTGATATGTCATAAGTTTCAATCTTTCTAGGTAACTCATCTAGATTTAATACTTCTTTTAGTTCAAATAGTATTTTACTTTTATCTTTTTCTTTATTTTCTAATGTTACTTTACTATTCATTTCTGCCATTTCAACAAACCTTAATTTTTCGCCCTTTTTTGGACTTATTAATTCAACTCTTCTGTTTTTGCCTAATTTTTCTCCTAGCCATTGTTCTAATACCTCTTTATCTTCTAACTCTTCTCTTAACATTATTTTGTTAGGTACATTTTCGTTTTCTAAATAATATTGTTTGATAAACCCACTTAATATTTCCTTGTCATCCATATCTTTTAGTTCGCTAAAGAAATAATGTTCCCTTCCTATCATTTTGCTACCTCTTACAAAGAATATTTCTATGCATACTTCTATATCTGATTTGTACATTCCAATTACATCTATGTTATTTACAGATACATTTGAAACCTTTTGTTTTTCTGATATTCTCTCTATTGCTATCTTTTTATCTCTTAGATAAGCTGCTTGCTCAAAGTCTAGTTTTTCTGATGCTTCTTTCATTTGTTTATCTATTTCTTTTATAACCTTGTCTTTTTTGCCATCTAAAAAGTCTATTATTTCATCTATTTGTTTTCTATATTCTTCTTTTGTAACATATCCCATACATGGCGCTAGACATCTTTTTATATGATAGTTTAGACATGGTCTATCTGTATATTTGAATTTTTTACATTGTTTTATTTTATATTTTTGTCTTATAAAATCTACTAATTCTTTTGCAGCTCCTGGATTTGCATATGGTCCAAAATATTTTGATCCATCATTTATTAGTTTTCTTGTTATTGTTATTCCTGGATAATCTGATTTTATATCTATTTTTATATATGGATATGTTTTATCATCTTTTAATAATACATTGAACTTTGGTCTGTTTTTCTTGATTAAATTACATTCTAATATTAGTGCTTCTGCTTCATTATCTACTACTATATATTCAAAATGGTCTATTAAGCTTACCATATTTATTATTCTTTGTGTTTTATTGGTTTTTCTAAAATATGATCTTACTCTGTTTTTTAATGAGATTGCTTTTCCTACATATATTATGTTGTCATCTTTGTCCCTCATTATATATACACCTGGCTTATCTGGTAGCTTTTGTAATTCATCTTCAATTATAAACATTATCCCCCTCCTTTTGCTTTATTGATATTATCACACTAATCAATTTTTTTCAATATATAATATTTTTCAAAAGGACTTGCTACTTTTATTGATTTGTTATAATATAATATAGAAATTAAAAGATTGTCAAAATTTTCATTTTTTTAAAATATATGTGTAAATGTATATTAGCGCCAGGACCTTTATTTTAAGGTTGACGAGGTCTAGAGTTATCGATTTTTCGGCGGATGCTCTAGTGGCTTACTTAAAGTCATTAATATTAGATAAATAACCGGAATTAAGAATTTGTAAGCAGTATAAGCTGCTACAAATTCTAACTTCCGCCATAATTATCTTTAAGGAAACTAAACGCTTCGCGATTACTTTCCTAAGAATATAAAAAATAATAGTAATATTATAACAAAGTTTAATATATTAAGTTTTTGCATCTTTTAATTCCATTATATTTTAATTTTAAGGAGGTTTTACTATGTGTGGAATTGTAGGTTACATAGGAACTAAAAAAGCTGCCCCAATATTAATTGATGGGCTATTAAAGTTGGAATACAGAGGTTATGACTCTGCTGGTATTTCAACAATCGAAAAAAATTGTTTATCTTTACTTAAAGATAAAGGAAGAGTCAAAAATATATTAAACTTGAGTAATTTTGATACTTTAAGTGGTACTATTGGTATTGCTCATACAAGATGGGCTACTCACGGTAAACCATCACAAGAAAATTCTCATCCTCATTTTGATAATTCTTCTACTTTTTCTGTTGTTCACAATGGAATTATAGAAAATTATAATGAATTAAAAAATTTTCTTATAGATAATGGTTATTCTTTTGTATCTCAAACAGATACAGAAGTTATCCCAAATTTAATACATTATTATTATTCAAGTACTGCAAATAAAGACTTTTTACAATCAGTAAAAATGGCTTGTAGTGATTTACATGGAAGTTTTGCTATTGAAGTTATTTGCAAGGATTTTCCTGATAACATTATAGTTGCTAAAAAAGATAGTCCTTTAGTTATTGGAAAAGGAGAAAATGAAAACTATATTGCATCAGATATCCCAGCAGTTTTAAAATATACAAAGAATTTCTATTTCTTACAAGATAATGAATTTGCTTTACTTACAAAAGATTCTATTACATTCTTTAACAACAACTTAAATAAAATATCTAAAGATATAAAAGTTATTGATTGGGATGAAAATAGTGCAGATAAAAATGGTTATGAAGATTATATGTTAAAAGAAATTTATGAGCAACCTGATAGTATTAGAAAAACTATCAATTCAAGATTATTAGAAAATGGTACTTTTGATTTTAATGATTTAGATATTTCTAAAAGTTATCTAAATTCTGTAAATAAAATATATATAGTTGCCTGTGGTACAGCTATGCATGCTGGACTTTCTGTAAAAAATACTATTGAAAAATTATGTAAGATTAATACAGAAGTTGATATTGCTTCTGAATTTAGATATAGAAGTCCTTTAATTGATAAAAATACTTTATGTATTTTTGTTTCACAATCAGGTGAAACAGCTGATACGCTTGCTGCTCTTAAATTATGTAAAGAACATTCAGCAAAAACAATTGCTATAACTAATGTTTTAGGTAGTTCTATTACTCGTGAAGCAGATTGTTCTATTTTAACATATGCAGGTCCTGAAATTGCAGTTGCTTCTACTAAAGCATATACTGCTCAAGTTACATTACTTTCTATGCTTGCTAGCTATTTTGCAGATGTTCTAAATAGATGTAATAAAGATACAATAACTGCTTTAAGACATGATATTGTTTCATTACCAGCAAAAATTGAGCAAACTTTAAATTGTTGTAATTTAATTAAAGATTTTGCTTTAAGAGTTTATAATGAACGAGATATATTTTTCTTAGGTAGAGGTATCGATTATTCTATTGCATTAGAGGGGTCTTTAAAATTAAAAGAAATTTCTTATATTCATTCAGATGCATATGCTGCTGGTGAATTAAAACATGGTCCTATTGCTTTAATTGAAGATAATACTACTGTTATTAATATTTTGACTGATAGTAATCTTGTTAAAAAATCTATTAGTAACACTCAAGAAGTTATTACTCGTGGTGCTAAAACACTTATTGTTACTAATCAGTCTTTACCTGACAATGTATTTGATACAGTTATTACTATACCAGAAATTAGTAAATATATTTCTCCAGTTTTAGCTATCGTTCCTTTGCAATTACTAGCTTACTTTATTTCTAAAGAAAAAGGATTAGATGTAGATAAACCTAGAAATCTTGCTAAGTCAGTTACTGTAGAATAATATATGAATGATAAATAAAAATAAAAGCTTTAGTAATTAATACTAAGGCTTTATATTTTCTGTAATTAATAATGGCTCGCATTGAAGCTTTTTAGATTTTCTTATTATTGGCAATATTATATAAAATGGTAAAGTCATTTGTCCTAAAGTCATTACAAGTGGATAAAATTTTCCTGTAAGCTTATATATTATTGTAATAGGATTTCCTGGAAAATCTTGTGAAATAAACATTAGATTGCTTCCAAAGATAGAATTTATAATGTATGAGATTATGCATATTACTAAAATAAAACTTCCAAAATATAAAATATCTTTATTTTTTATCTCTACATAATTATATTTATTTACTATAATTCCTAGATATATCATTATTCCATGGAATAAAAAACTTTGTAAACTTATAAAGTGGAATATGGGATATGTTGTTATTGAAGTTGTTGGTAATATTAAAAATACAATTCCACCTACTATTCCTCCTGTTGCTATAAATACATCTCCCACTCTTTGTAATTTTCCTTTACCTATTGAACTAAATATTCCTGCATATAATAAGATACTACAATAATATAATGGTATATATGTATTTATATTGTCCTTGTTTCCTATCAATAAATTAAATATTATTTTTATAATTTCTAATATCCAAATTACAATTGTTGCCTTTTCTATTATATTTTTAATGTCTTCTTTTTTTTCTATTTTAATCTTCTTTACAGATAAAGCAATTCCTAAAATAGTTGTACAAAACAATATTATGTGTTCGATTCCGAATAATCCACATGCTTTAAATTTTCCTGGTCTTGCTAAAAACATTTTTTATTCACTTCCTATCTATTCTATAATTTTAAATATTGTCTTTGTCATTAGTTATATTACCATCTCCGTTTATGGGTATTTTTTCTCCAAGATATGTTGGTTTTGGCTTTATTACGCATTTAAAAACTTCCTTATTTCTTGCTAGTACTTCTCGTATATCTCTTATTAATTGACCTGTATATTTTCGTAAATCTGATGGTACTCCATATGCCTCTATTCCTAATGCTTGGGCTATATATACTGCTCTATATATATGATATTTTTGTGTTACTATTATTATCTTTTTTACTCTAAATATTTCTTTTGCTCTATATATACTTTCATATGTTGAAAAACCTGCATGGTCCATAAATATATCGTCTGAACTTACTTCTCTATCTATTGCATATTTTTTCATTACATTTACTTCATCATATTCCTTTGTCTTATGGTCTCCACTCATTATTATTTTTGTTGATATATTATCTTTGTATAGTTGTATTCCTTGTTTTATTCTATCTTCTAGCATATTTGTTGGCTTTTCTCCTCTTACTCCAGCTCCCAATACTAGTATACAGTCTATATTCTCTATTTTTTCTATTTGTTTTTCTTCTAATATTCTATTCTTTGTTTTTAGTATGATGAAAAAATTCATTAATATTATTAGTATTATAAGTACTATTATTATAAACAATATAATCATTCTCTTTACCCTTTTTATTTTTAGTATTCCTTTTTTTGTATTTTTTATGTTTTGGAAATTGAAATTCTTAACTATAGTCTTCTTCGTGCCTATTATTAAATGTATTAATCATCCATTTCGTTATTATTTTATTTTTATTCAATACTACCATTTCCCATAATATAATTTCTAATTTTAACATAGTCAGTTGCATAAACCTTATTATCATTATTTACATCTGCTGCTAATAAATAAGCTCCATAAAGTTGTGTATTTCCACTCATTATATGATTTTTTATTTTTACATAGTCTGTAGCATAAATTGCTCCATCTCCATTTACATCCCCCTTAATTACTACAGTATAAATATATTGTGTTTGATTAAATTCTAATGTAAATCTCATATTAGTTGCAATATTTCCTTCCCAAATTTCATTATTTTTTGAATTTCTAAAACTAACTAATTTTACATTTGGATAACTAGAAAGAAGTTGTCTAATATCAGATACATTACTTCCAAGGTTGAAACCTAATACATAACTATCTATCTTTATTAATCCAAAATGTTTTAAAACTTCTGCTTCTGGAACTATAATTGGGTTTTCAGTTTCTTTTAAAATACCCACAATTCCATTTCCTAAAGATTCTAATGGTAATGCTCCTAAATTATGAAATGCGGCATATCCTCCAACAGCATTTTGTGTGCTATTTTCTGTATAATAGTAATATGCATCTTGTGGTATTTTATATGTGTCCTCCATTATGCATTGCTGACCTATAAATGCTCCTACATTTGAGTTTCCACTTGTTTGTCCATATGAATGACAATTTTTGATAGTTGCATTCATATTAATTCCTATAAATCCTCCTACATTTTTTTCAGAATGTACATTTAATGATGAATAACAATTCTCTATAATTGTACTATTTGATACATTTCCTGCAAATCCCCCTGTAGAACTCATAGAATTTATTAAACTTGCTATATTTGTCACTGAGCCAGATTTTAAATTAATATTTTTTATACTTGCATTTGTTGCAACAGATACAAATCCTCCAAGATAATCTCCTTTTTCAGGATTAACTTCTATGTTCTCTATATTCAAGTTCTGTACAACAGCATATATTCCATAATCTCCAATTGTGCTAAATACACCTGTTCCAGTTGCTGTTATATTAGATAATGTTTTATTATTACCTTCTAAATTCCCTTTAAAATTTATACTAGGATATACTGTTACATTAGAAAAATCAAGATTATTTTCTATCTTATAATATTTATCCTTTGTTTCTTGTTGCATTAAATATATAAATGTGTCTGTATCATAAATTAAATATGGGTCACTTTGTGTTCCTGCTCCTTCAAGTTCTGGGAATTTTACATTAAATGTAACTGATTCATTTGTTTGTGCTGTTACTTCGATAATAATTCCTGAATTACTACCATCAGAAAAATATATTGTTTTATTGTCAAAACCATTATTACTTTCTTTTATATTTTTTCCTACAAGTGGTCTATTCACGTTTAATGTTGCTTGGGACAAATTTCCTTTTCCATCTCCCAAACCTGTTTCATTAGGTCTAAAGATAAAAATATGGTCATTTTCTCCATGGTCTCCTCCATCTTTATTTCCTGAGAACTTATTTCTTTCATTTACACGATATATAATTATTCCACTTTCATCTGCTGAATAAGAACTATATGTATTTTGCTTTTCATGATATTCTACAATAAAGTATTCTTGATTATCTTTACCACATTGAATTTTAATTGCACGTTTTTCATTTGCATCAATAAAGTTAGGTTTATATAAAGTAATATTTTGTGTGCTTTCTTTTATTTCTGGTAATGGATTATGCCAATTTGTTTTATCTTGATATCCACTTATAAAATATGTTAAAAAGTTTTGTGGATTTGATCCTACTGTGTTTCCCATGATATCATAAAAACCAACTGGTTGACTTTGTGATTGTCCAAAACGATATAAATCATAATATTGTAATGTGTGTCCAAACTCATGGATTATCGTACCATATGTTCCTCTATTTAAAGAAAATATACCTGCTGCTTCATTATAATTATATGTATAAATAATATTATATGGAACTATTCTCTTTCCTAATATTGTACTTGTAACACCTTGATTATCCGATTTGTGTGACCATAGTAAATCTCCCCATGAAATATTAGTTACTATCCCCTCTGTTCCTTCTATAAAAAAAGATATTGCATCAATAATTCCATCATTGTCTGTATCAATATCATTTGCAGTAATTCCTGCTGCTACAATTTGATTTGATACATATTTTACAGCATTATCTACTAGTTCTGTTTCCCTTTTTAATAATTCTGCTGAATCTTTATATCCATTTTGATTAGTATCACTATATCTTAAATAGTAACTCATAGGGTTAGAGTCTTTATATGATACTACTTTTCCATCATGTTTTGGGAAAATTTCAGTTGTTATTGATAATTTTCCATAACTCTGCATTTCATAATATTTCTTAAATGATGGTACTTTTACAATTCCATTATTTGTAGTCATTTCAAAATATTCGCTACTATTAAAAATTTTTTCGGCATTTGCAACACTTTCTTGATCATCTAAATGATGTGATGTAAGTACATCACTATCATTAAATTCTATAAATATTGCTATATATTTTAATTTTTTATCTGTTACTTTACTATTTTGATAATCTGATATGTTTCTTGTTTCATATAGCTCATTGTGACTTGCAAAGTTTTGGTGCTTTGCTTGAATTTCTATTTCGTTGGTATTATACCCAGATACACTACTTGCAAGTATTAGTATTAGACATATTATATTAATTATTAAAGTACTAATCCTTTTTTTCATCTAATTTTCCCTTTCTTGTTTTTATAAATAGAATTATTGAACTGCTTATACTTAATACTAGAAATATACTAATAATACCAATAATTATTTGTTCAATTTTTAGTTTTTGTGTAAGTTTTTGATATTCTTCATCTTTTATTATATATCTTTCATATGTTGTAGGTGCAAAATTAGAATATAATTGAAATGTGTTTTCAGTACTTTCATACAAATATTCAACAATCTCTCCATTATTATTCATTACTGATAATAGGAAATAGTTATCAAATCCTTCCTTGAATTTGTATCCCTGAATTTGTAAATTGTTTACTGTTACTACTCCTTTTTCAAATCCTTCTTTTTCATTGTCTATATCTACTAAATATAAAGAATTATTATTTATTTTTATTGGTAGTATTTTACTAATACATTCATTCTTTGTTGTGTCTACAATATAGAAGTTCTTTTCGTTTTTGTCATTAATACCATAAAGTATTGAAAAGTTTCCATTGTTAAATGTATTAATTGAATAGTTGTTTACAGTATGTTGTACTTGATTAAATCCTTCTGGAATAACTATTCCTTTTAAATTTCTTACTACTCCTATTTGTTTATCTTTGTATTTTAAATAAACTTGTGGTGTTTCATCTACATAAGCAGTAATTTTATAAGTTCTTTCAGCACCATTTTCTGCTAGTACTGATATAATTATTACATTATCACCTACTTCTAGTAGTTTCTCGCCTGTTCCATTTATTTTAGCTTTGCTGTCACTGCTTTGAGCATTTACACTAATCGATGTTGTATTACTAGGTAATTGTACTGTGTATTCGCTTATATTTGTATCAAATGCTGGTGTTAATGTTCCTGAACTTAGTGTTAGTGATGATAGCATATTATTTGAAGACCTATTGTCTACATATGTTGGTGTTTGTGGTTTTGTGGAAGTCCCATTGTTGTTGCTAGGTGGCGTAGAAGTATTGGTTTCTACTATTGGTATTGTAATACTTCTTGCTCCTGGATTATATTCATTTGCATCAGGGTCAGAAAAACCTGTAGTTGGCGTAGCTGTTATAGTTACACTTCCACTACTTCCCGCTGTTACTGTTACTGTTTGGTAATTTTGTTCTACCCATATACTACTTGTTGAAAGTGTTCCATTGCTTATACTTAGGTTTACTCTTCCTATACAGTCTCCCCCAACTGAAATTGTAAATGTCCCATTTGGATTTATTTGTGTACTAGATGCTCTAATGCTAAATGATGCCGCATTTACTGGCAATGCCCATAATATTAAAATTAAACTACATAATATTAGTGTTATATATTTCTTCATAAACTTTACCTTTCTAATTTTTTTCTTCTAATATTTTTTTCATTATTATATTATCATATTTTTCTTAATTTTAAAACTATTTAATTAAATATTTTTAATTAAATAGTTTTAACTATATTATTTTTCCTTTTTTATTTTCTCAGTTATTAAATCCTATTCCTGTTTTTCTTAAAAAACCAGCCCCATTGAGGCTGGCTAAACTATTCTTGTTAGAATAATTTATATAAAGATTGGCTAAGTTTATTAAAACTACTTGGTTAATTGGTTACTTTATTACTTTTTTGATTACATGGATATGTGCTTTAACCATAGACCCAAATCCAAACATCCATTTCTACGCCTGATGGTACATCCAGTGCAATAACAAATTCCAGACCATCACCACCCAAATGGTTACCCTTGAAATATGTTTCACCATTTGTTGAGACTTGTCCATCAATACCATCGACCCACATTAATGGAGTGTAAGAAACAACTCTCCCTACACAGTCAACTTTTCCCTGGTATGAAGATGAAACTCGAATTGTTACTCCCATTCCACCAAATCCACTTGCACTTAAGGGAACTATAATGGCTCTATCTGTGCTGGTAAGTCTCTTATAAGCATATCCACTTATACTGCCTGTGCCTAAAGGCATAATTTCATCTTCCTGACCTACAACAACTTCTGTATCTGATGATACAGAACTGTTACTTGTTATCTCTGCCGCAAATGCTGTCACATTAAGTGCAAGACACATCACGGCTACCAAAACAATACTAATAATCCGCTTAAATTTCTTCATAGAATATTCTCCTTTTTTCCTTTAGCCAATCTTTATTTCTTAGTGCATAATAGTTTGTAACTATTTTAGTTATAATACACTATTTTTCCCTATAATTTTAAAAAGATAACAAAAAATAACTTTTTTTCTTAATAATGTAAAATATTATATGCATTTCGTAAATAAAATATCAAGAAATGTAAAAAAAATTTGCATTTTTTGTAACGAATTATATAAAAATATAGACTTAATATATAGAGGAGGTCAAAATCTTAATGGAAGAAATATACCAAAAATATTCCACTATTGTATATAACTATATATATAGTTTAACTCATGATATTGAATTATCAAAGGAACTAATGCAAGAAACATTTTATTATGCTATAAAAGGGATATCAAATTTTAAAAACGAATGTAGCATCAATGTATGGCTGTGCCAAATTGCAAAAAATAAATGGAAAGATTATTTGTTAAAATCAAAAAAACTAAAAACTATATCTTTTGATGATAAAAAAGAATTATCATTATTAGACAATAGTAATGAATATTTCTTAGATGAAAAAGATGAAATTATACAACTTTATAAGAAAATACATAAATTAGATGAAAAAACAAGAGAAGTTTTTTATCTAAGAATAAAAGGTGAACTTTCATTTAAACAAATTGGAGAAATTTTAGATAAATCTGAAGAATGGGCTAGAATAACTTTTTATAGAGGTAAAATTAAATTAAAGGAGGATTTTAAAAATGGATAATAAAGAATGTAACATAGTAAGAGATTTATTACCTAATCTAGTAGAAAATTTAATAACTGATGATAGTAAACATTTTGTTCAAAATCATATAAGTAATTGTTCAAAATGTAAGGAAATATTAGAAATGTTACAAAAAGATAAGAATAAGCAAACTATTGACTCAAATAAAAAAGGAAAAATAGAAATAAATCATTTAAAAAAATATAATAGAAAAATGTTTATGTTAAAAATTTTACTTTTTTCAATAATTGCTATTATAATTTTTGTATTAATTATGTTATCTACATATTTAATTAAATCAATTTATATTTATAATATAAAAGTAACTACTTATAATAATGTTCAGGCTTTACAAAATTCAAATAACTTTAGTATACAAAGAGTAGAGCATACTGTAAATAAACAGAACAACACCGTTTCCTATTGGTTTTCGACTTGTTTTTATAAGGATGGCAAATTAAAAATTAGTAATAAATGTATTGATGCGAATAATAATGTTAATAGAGATTATTCATATCATATGGAAATAGGTTCCAATAAAAGAATAGAAATTGATAATATGTCTAAAACTTTAGTGAATGCCACATATAATTATACTTTTGATAACAAACTTCCAATAAGTTTAACATCAAATACACTTATTGAGTCTACTTATCATTCTAATTTATTTATAGGCATATGTTTTAATTGGCTTACTGATATTAAAACTGAAACATATAATAATATAGAATGCTATGTATTAAGAACACCTATTAGTTCAAACGAATATAATGAAGTATGGATAGACAAAGATAGAATGATTCCTATTAGAACGATTATGAAATTTGAAAATCAATATACAGAAAATGTATATTCAATATATAACAACAATTTAACTGATAAAGACTTCCAAATACCAGATACAGATTCTTATACAATTAAAGATGTACAATATAATATGAATGATGATATATTAAGAGGACTTGAAGTATTATATTAATGCAATATAGTATTTCAAAATTATATAAAACGAAAGGAGAAATGTTGATAAATATTATTATTTATCATATATACAAATATGATTAAAACATTAATAGTAGATGACAATTTACAATATATAAAAAATATACTAAATACTGTACTAAATAAATTCGATAATATTAATATTTCATATATAGCAACATCCGGAAAAGAAGCATTAGATATTATATCTACTAACAATATAGACTTAATTTTCTTAGATTTAAAACTTCCTGATTTTAATGGAATAGAACTTATTAAAAAAATAAATTTACTAAATAGTATTACATATCCAAGTATAATAGTAATTTCAGGCGAAACCTCATTATTAGGTGAATTTAGAGATAATCAATATATATGTAATATTATAAATAAGTCAGAAAATGTAAAGAGTATTTATAATAAAGTTAAAGAATTAATTAATGAACTTAATTATATAAACTACAAAAATGATATAAAGGATGATGTCTTATCAGAATTATCTGATTTAGGATATAGTTTAAAATACAAAGGAACATATTATATTTTAGAAGCAATTGTATACATATATCGAAATAATAACTTAGATT
>CAMUDX010000002.1 GCA_947087745.1 uncultured Clostridium sp.
ATAGGTTTATAGGTAAATTCTCTAACTAAAAACCTAAATACATTATACAAGGAGGTCTTTCTATGTTAAATAGCAAAAAGACCAAAAATGTTGAAAACTGGGAAAGGAAGCAGAGAGTAAAGGCTCTAAAATGTCATAACCTTTATTCTTATGCTCGGGAGCATGTAGCCCCCATGAAGCAATGTCCATTTCCTACGCGAAATTCCATGTGTCGGCATTGCCATTTAAAAATTTAATCTTTTAGTCAAAGAAAAGCTGTACTAATAGTACAGCTTTTTCTCTCTTGAAAGTGAAATGTGATAACTTCCTAGAATATAAAAAACACTATATTTCGTTGAAAAATATAGTATTTTTTATATTCTATTCTAAAAATCCTTTATAGTGTCTCATTGACAATTGAGCTTCTAATTGTTGAACTGTTTCTAATACAACACCTACAACTATTAATATAGATGTTCCACCAAATGTAATATTTAAGCTTGTAAATCTTAATAACATTGGTAATATTGCAATAACTGCTAAGAATACTCCACCAAATAATGTTATTTTTGATATTATTGATGTTAAATATTCTGTTGTTGGCTTTCCAGCTCTTATTCCTGGTATAAATCCACCATTTTTCTTTATGTTGTTTGATACTTCTGCTGGGTTAAATGTTGCATAAGTATAGAAGTATGTGAATCCTACTATTAGTAATAAGTATACTACTGCATTTGCTATTGAATATCCTATACCAACATTTGAAGATGATGTTGCTATTGAGAATTTATATAGTCCTGCTAAGAATCCTGTTTTTGTCGCTATGTCACTTACAAACATTTGAATTATCATTGCTGGGAAAGTCATAAATGATGAAGCAAATATTACTGGCATAACTCCTGCCATTACTAATTTTAGAGGAATATGCGTATTTTGTCCTCCCATCATTTTTCTTCCTACTACTCTTTTTGAATATTGTACTGGTACTCTTCTTTCTGCTTGTTGTACAAATACAACTCCAGCAATTAATAGTAATGCTCCTATTATTACTCCTAATACTACAATTAATCCAACTGTGCTAAATCCTGCTGTTGTGAACATTAATTTCCACATTGTTACAATAGCTGATGGTAATCCTGATATTATACCTATTAATATTATCATTGATATTCCATTACCTATTCCCCTTGAAGAAATTTGCTCTCCTAGCCACATTAAGAATGCTGTTCCTGCAACTAATGATAATACAACTAAGAATCCTGTTAAAAATCCTGGATGTACGAATACATTAGCTGGCTTGTATGAAAAATAAATTACTAATGCTTCTACTAGCGCTAATACTAGTGTAACTATTTTTGTATATCTATTTATTTTTCTTCTTCCTTCTTCTCCACCTTCTTTTGTTAATCTCTCTAATGAAGGTATTATCATTGCTAATAATTGTACAACAATTGAAGCTGTGATATAAGGAGTTATTGACATTGCAAATATTGAAAATCTTGAAAATGCTCCTCCTGATATTAGGTTTATAAATCCACTTATTCCTTCAGTTGACGACATTGCTGAACTTAATGCAACCATATCAACTCCTGGTACTGTTAGATAACACCCTAATCTGAATATTAATATTAATAATAATGTATATAATAATCTTTTTCTTACTTCTGGTGTTTTCCAAGCATTTACTAAAGTTTTAAACAATTAAACCACCTCTGTCTTTCCGCCTAGAGTTTCGATTGTTTCTTTGGCAGTTGCTGTAAATCTATTAGCTTTTACATTTAATTTCTTTCCTAATTTTCCTGTTGCTAATACAACTATTCCATCATTTATTTTTCCAATTATTCCTTCTGCTAATAGAGTTTCAGCTGTAACATCTGTTGCTTTACTTTTGTTTAACATTGTTAATGTTACTTCAGTATAGTTTTTAGCATGGATGTTTGTGAATCCTCTTTTTGGTAGTCTTCTATATAATGGTGTTTGACCACCTTCGAATCCTCTTCTTACTCCTCCACCACTTCTTGCTTTTTGACCTTTATGTCCTTTTCCTGATGTTTTTCCTAATCCAGATCCTATTCCACGTCCTACTCTTGTTCTTTTTGTTTTTTCAACTGCTGGTTTTAATTCTCCTAGTTTCATCTCTTTGCTTGCACCTCCTATTTTCTTGTTATTTTATCTTGATTATAAAATTTCTTCTACTTTTTTTCCTCTTTTTTTAGCTACTTGTTCTATTGTTTGCATTGATTTTAATCCTTCAATTGTAGCATATACAACGTTTCTTGGATTGTTTGTTCCAATAACTTTTGTACGTATATTTTTATATCCTGCAAGCTCTAATACTGGTCTTACACTTCCTCCTGCTATAACTCCAGTTCCTTCTACTGCTGGTTTTAACATTACTTTGGCACTTCCAAATTTTCCAACATATTCGTGTGGTACTGTTGTGTCTACAATTGGTACTTCAACTAAGTTCTTTTTTGCTGATTGTATAGCTTTTTTTATTGCATCTGGAACTTCTGCTGCTTTTCCATTTCCTACTCCTATATGTCCTGCTCCATCTCCTACTACTACTACAGCACTAAATCTAAAAGTTCTTCCACCTTTAACAACTTTTGCTACTCTGTTTAAAGCTACTACTTTTTCTTTTAACTCTTCCATCTTTACGTCTTCCATTAAATTTGTTTTCCTCCTTTTCTTCTTATTTTATAAGTATAGGTATGCAAAAATTATTTCATAATTTTTGCATCTAGTATCTGTAATTCGTTTAACTCAAAAGATACTAGAAGTTAAGTCCACCTTCTCTTGCAGCCTCTGCTAATGCTTTTACTACACCATGATATATATATCCACCACGGTCAAAAACTACTTCTGTAATTTGTTTGCTAGCACATTTTTTTGCAACTAATGTTCCAACTTCTTTAGCTGCTTCTATATTTGAATGTTTAGTTTTTATATCTTTATCTAATGTTGATACACTAACTAATGTATTTCCAGCTACATCATCAATTACTTGTGCATATACATGGCTGTTGCTTCTGTATACACATAATCTTGGTCTTTCTGCTGTACCAGATATTTTATTTCTTACTCTTGCATGTCTTCTAGTTCTCTCAACTTTTCTATCTGTTTTCTTTATCATTTTAAATTACTCCTTTCCGTGATTATTTGCTTTTATTTCTTACCTGTTTTTCCTTCTTTACGTCTGATTACTTCTTCAGCGTATTTTATTCCTTTTCCTCTATATACTTCTGGTGGTCTCTTTATTCTTATGTTTGCTGCTGTTTGACCAACTAGTTCTTTGTCTATTCCTCTTACTATTATTGTGTTAGCATTTGGAACATCAAATGTTATCCCTGTTGGAGCTTCAAATATTACTGGATGAGAATATCCTAATGTTAAATTTAAGTTGTTTCCTTGTTTTTGAACTCTGTAACCAACTCCATTGATTTGTAGTTCTCTTGTGAATTCATTTACTACTCCAGTTACCATGTTATTGATTAATGTTCTTGTTAATCCATGTAAACTTTTATTAAATGATTCATCATCTTTTCTTATTACTTTTATTTCATTGTTTTCTACTTCTACTTTGATGTTTTTATGTAATTCTCTTTCTAATGTACCTTTTGGTCCTTTTACAGTTATTTTTTCTCCATCGATTGTAACTGTTACACCTTCTGGTATTTGAATAGATTTATTTCCTATTCTTGACATTTATTTCACCTTCCTTTTGGGCGTTCGCCTAACGTTTATTTTTACCTTTTTGTATTTTCACATTTAGGTTGATTTTTCCCTTACCAAATATAAGCTAATACTTCTCCACCTATTCCTAATGTACGTGCTTCTTTGTCAGTTTTTAATCCTTGTGATGTAGAGATTATTGCTATTCCTAATCCGTTTAATACTTTTGGTAATTCTTCTTTATTAGCATATACTCTTAATCCTGGTTTGCTAATTCTTTTTATTCCATCTATTACTCTTTTTCCTTTTTCTTCATATTTTAGAGTAACTCTTATTATTCCTTGTTTGTCATCGCTTATTTCTTCAAAAGACTTGATATATCCTTCTTTATATAAAATCTCTGCTATTGCTAATTTCATTTTTGAAGATGGTATATCTACTGTCTTATGTTTTGAACTGTTTGCGTTTCTTATTCTTGTTAACATATCTGCTATTGGATCTGTAGTATTCAATTTACTTTCCTCCTTTTTTTAGTTTTCTTTGGATTGGATATGCTTTGCATTTCCATACTAATACTGCTATTTTTAATTATTGCAGTATTTCGTTTTTACCAGCTTGCTTTTTTTACTCCTGGAATTTCTCCTTTATGTGCTAACTCTCTAAAGCATACACGGCAAATTCCATATTTTCTTATATATGCATGTGGTCTTCCACATAATTTACATCTATTATATTCTCTTGTTGCATATTTTTGTGGTCTTTGTTGTTTTACTTTTAATGATTTTTTAGCCATTTTTTAATTTTTCCTCCTTATTTAGTTTTGGAATGGCATACCTAACAATGTAAGTAACTCTCTTGCTTCATCATCTGATTCAGCTGTTGTTACAAATATGATATCCATACCTCTTAGTTTATCTACTTTATCATATTCAATTTCTGGGAAGATTAATTGTTCTTTTATTCCCATTGAGTAGTTTCCTCTTCCATCAAAAGAATCTTTTGATACTCCTCTAAAATCTCTTACTCTTGGAAGAGCTACATTAAATAGCTTGTATGCAAAATCATACATTTTGTCTGCTCTTAAAGTTACTTTGCAACCTACACTTGCTCCTTCTCTTAGTTTGAATGCTGCAATTGATTTTTTAGCTTTTGTTACTATTGGTTTTTGTCCTGTTATTTGTGCTAAATCATTCATTGCATTCTCTAGTGATTTAGGGTCTTCTTTTGTGTCCCCTAAACCTATATTTATAACTATTTTTTCAAGTTTTGGAACTTGCATTATTGATTTATAATTGAATTTTTTCATTAATTCTGGAATTACCTCTTTTTGATATTGTTCTCTTAATTTTTCCATTTCTGCCTATTCCTCCTTTCTTACTTTATTTTATTTTTGCTCCACATTTTTTACAAATACGAACTTTTTCATCTTTTTCTACGCTATATCCTATTCTTGTTGCTTTTCCGCATTTTGGACATACTACATTTACTTTACTTGCTAATACAGCACATTCTACTGGTATTATTCCACCTTGTTCTCCTTGTTTTCTAGGTTTTACATGCTTTTTTCTTATATTTATTCCTTTTACTACTACTCTTTGTGTCTTTGGCATTACTTCTAATACTTCTCCTGTTTTACCTTTGTCATTTCCTGATAAAACTTGAACTGTATCTCCTTTTTTTATTTTCATGTAAGGTTCTCCTCCTTCTTTGAATTCTTTTTGTCTCTTTAGTCTGTTAACGAAAATGTCTAGTAAACACTTGAACGTTACAGATTAAAGAAGCTACGGTTAACAATTTGTAACTGTCGCTCAGCCTAAGGACTGTTCTCCATAACAAATTTTAAACCTATGCATCCTTAGACTGTAACAATTAAATGTCTGCAAGACATTTAATTTAACAGTCTAAAGAACTTCTGGAGCTAATGAAAGTATTTTCATATATTCTCCTTCTCTTAACTCTCTTGCAACTGGTCCAAATATACGTGTTCCTCTTGGTGTTTTGTCTTCTTTTATTAATACAGCTGCATTTTCATCAAATCTTATATATGATCCATCTTGTCTTCTTAATCCTTTTTTGCTTCTTACTATTACTGCTTTTACAACATCACCCTTTTTTACAACTCCTCCTGGTGTTGCTGATTTTACTGATGCTACTATTATGTCTCCAATGTTAGCTGTTTTTCTGAATGATCCACCTAAACATCTGATACACATGATTTCTCTTGCTCCAGTATTGTCAGCTACTTTTAATATTGATTGTTGTTGTACCATGACTTATTCTCCTCCTTTTTTTTCTAGGATTTCAACTACTCTCCATCTCTTATCTTTAGAAAGTGGTCTTGTTTCCATGACTTTTACTTTATCTCCCATTTTACAGCTATTGTCTTCATCATGTGCTTTTAATTTATATGTTCTTTTAACTGTTTTTCCATAAACTTTATGACGTATACTGTTTTCTACTGCTACTACTATTGTTTTATCCATTTTGTCTGATACTACTGTTCCTGTCATAACTTTACGAAGGTTTCTTTCTTCCATAGGTTTAATCCTCCTTTTTTAGACTTGGGGCTTTCCCATTCTTTTCTATTTCTTTGCTTCTGCTATTTTTCTTTCTGTTAATACAGTATTTATTTTAGCTATATCTTTTTTTACTTCTTTTATTTTCATTGGATTATCTAATCCATTTGTAGCTAAACTAAATTTTAATTTGAATAATTCTGTTTTTAGTTCACCTAATTCTTTTTCTAGTTCTGGTGAAGACATTTCTCTTATTTTATTTATCTTCATCACTATCACCTACCTCATTTACAGTTTCTCTCTTAACAAATTTTGCTTTGATTGGTAGTTTATTCATCGCAAGTCTAAGAGCTTCTCTAGCTGTTTCTTCTGGTACTCCAGCAATTTCAAACATTACTCTTCCTGGTTTTACAGCTGCTACCCAATATTCTACATTTCCTTTTCCTTTTCCCATACGAGTTCCTATAGGTTTTTGTGATATTGGTCTATCTGGGAATAGTTTTATCCAAACTTTTCCACCTCTTTTTATATAACGAGTCATTGCAACACGGGCTGCTTCAATTTGATTTCCTCTTATTAAACCAGCTTCTAATGCTTGCATTCCATATTCTCCTTCTGAAACGCAATTTCCTCTTGTTGCTTTTCCTCTGTTTCTACCTTTTTGCATTTTTCTAAATTTTGATTTTTTTGGCATTAATGGCATTATTGTTCTCCTCCTTCCATTTTTTTAGCAGGAAGAACTTCACCTTTATATATCCAAACTTTAACACCAATCTTTCCATATGTTGTATCTGCTTCTGCAAATCCATAATCTATATCTGCTCTTAAAGTTTGTAGAGGTATTGTTCCCTCTTTATAGAATTCTGTTCTTGCCATATCAGCTCCACCTAATCTTCCAGATACTGATGTTTTTATTCCTTGTGCTCCTGATTTCATAGCTTTTTGCATACATTGTTTCATTGCTCTTCTGAATGAAATTCTTCTTTCTAGTTGTCCTGCAATATTTTCTGCAACTAATTGTGCATTTGTGTCTATTTCTTTTACTTCTATTATGTTTACATTTATTTCTTTACCAATTTCTTTTGATAATTCTTGTTTTAAAGTTTCTGCTCCAGCTCCACCTTTTCCTATTACTATTCCTGGTTTTGCTGTATATACATTAGCTTTAACAAATTTTGCTGTTCTTTCAATTTCTATTCTTGAAATTCCAGCTGCATATAATTTTTTCTTTAAAAATTTACGAATATTTTGATCTTCTACTAAGTAATCTGCAAAGTTTTTTGTTCCTGCATACCATTTAGCATTCCAATCTTTTATTATTCCTACTCTTACGCCTGTTGGATGTACTTTTTGTCCCATCTTATTTGCTCCCTCCTATTCTTCTCTTAGAACAATTGTTATATGACTTGTTCTTTTTCTTATTCTTACTGCTGATCCTTTTGCAGCTGGTCTTATTCTTTTTAGTGTTGGACCTTGGTTTGCATATATCTCAGCAACATATAATCTTGAATGATCCATTTGATGGTTATTCTCAGCATTTGCTATGGCTGATTTTAATAATTTTTCAATTATTTCTGAAGAAGCTTTTGGTGTAAATTTTACTATTGCTAAAGCTTCATCTACATTTTTTCCTCTTATTAAGTCTGCAACAATTTTTACTTTTCTTGCTGATATTCTTGCATATCTTAGAGTTGCTTTAGCTTCAACTATTGCTGTTTCTTCCACTTTATTTTCCTCCTTATTTTTTTGTTTTATATCCGATTACCTTATTGTATAAGTAAAAATCTTCAATTTTTACTATTTCTTTACAGTTGTTGTTTTTTCTCCTGCATGACCTTTAAATGTTCTTGTAGGAGCAAATTCACCTAATTTATGACCTATCATTTCTTCTGTTATATATACAGGTACATGTTTTCTTCCATCATGTACTGCTATTGTATGACCTATCATTTGTGGATATATTGTTGATGCTCTTGACCATGTTTTTAATACTTCTTTTTTTCCTGTTTCATTCATAGTTTCTACTCTTTTTAGTAGTTTTTCACATACGAAAGGTTTTTTCTTACTTGATCTAGACATGTCTCTTATTTCCTCCTTTTAACAATGAACTTGTTTGTTCTATTTTTCTTATTTCTTGTCTTGTATCCTAATGCTGGTTTACCCCATGGTGTCATTGGTCCTGCGTGTCCTACTGGTGCTCTTCCTTCTCCTCCTCCATGTGGGTGGTCGTTAGGGTTCATTACTGATCCTCTAACTGTTGGTCTTATTCCTAAATGTCTTGTTTTTCCTGCTTTTCCTAATTTTACATTTTCATGATCACTGTTTCCTATTGTTCCTATTGTTGCTCTACATACTGCTAATACTAATCTCATTTCTCCTGATGGTAGTCTAACATGTGCATATTTTCCTTCTTTTGCCATTAATTGTGCACTTTGACCAGCTGCCTTTACTAATTTTCCTCCTTGCATTGGATTTAATTCTATGTTGTGTATTAGTGTTCCTACTGGTATGTTTGATATTGGTAAACAGTTTCCTGGCTTAATGTCTGCATTTTCTCCAGACATTACTTTGTCTCCATCTGTTAACCCTTGTGGTGCTAATATATATGCTTTTTCTCCATCTTCATATTGTATTAATGCTATGTTTGCACTTCTGTTTGGATCGTATTCGATTCCTATTACTGTTGCTTCCATATCATCTTTTCTTCTTTTAAAATCAATTATTCTGTATTTTTGTCTATTTCCTCCACCTTGATGTCTTACTGTTATTCTTCCATATGAATTTCTACCTGCGTTTTTCTTTTTTACTGTTAGTAATGATTTTTCAGGTGTTGTTTTTGTTACTTCTTCATATGTTGATACTGTCATGTTTCTTCTTGATGGTGTATATGCTTTGAAATGTTTCATTCCCATTGTTTTTCTCTCCTTTATTTATTTTCCTAGTTTCATTCTAGATATTTTTATTTTTGAGCTATGCTCCCATAAATTCATCAATCGCATCTTTGTATTTTTTAGATACTTTTACTTCTTTTCCACCTTTGCCTAAATATGTTTTATCTGATGGATTTGTATCTATTGTTACTATTGCTTTTTTCCAATCTGATGTTTTTCCTTCTACATATCTAACTCTTTTTGTTTTTCCTTTAACTGTCATTGTATTTACATTTAATACTTTTACTTCAAATAATTTTTCTACAGCTCTTGCTATATCAACTTTTGTTGCTTTTCTATTTACTTCGAAAGTGTATTTTCCATTTTGCATTTCATCATTACTTTTTTCAGTAATTACTGGCGCTATTATTATTTCTTCTGGTTTCATAATTAAGCATACACCTCCTCTAATTTCTTAACAGTTTCTAATGGTAATATTAATTTGTTGTATTTTAATAAATCATAAACATTTATCATATTTAATGTTATTGCTTTTACACCTTCTATATTTCTACTTGATAAATATACATTGTCGTTTTTATCCGCTAATATTATTAGTGTTTTTCCTTCTACTTTTAAATCTGATAATGCTTTTACCATTGTTTTTGTTTTTACTTCTGCTAATTCTAATTTGTCTACTACTGTTAATTCTTGTTCTTTTACTTTTGAACTTAATAATGATTTGATTGCTAATTGTTTTTCTTTTTTGTTTACTTTGTAACTGTATGAACGTGGTTTTGGTCCTAGTGCTATTCCACCTTTTATCCATTGTGGTGCACGTATACTTCCTTGTCTTGCTCTACCTGTTCCTTTTTGTCTCCATGGTTTTCTTCCACCACCACTAACTTCACTTCTTGTTTTTGTACTTTGTGTACCTTGTCTTTGATTAGCTAGGTAATTTACTAGTACGCTATGTACTACTGCTTCATTTGGTTCTATTCCAAATACTACTTCACTTAATTCTACATCGCTTACTTTTTTACCTTGTATATCATATACGTCTACTTTTGGCATTTCGTTTTTCTCTCCTTTCTCTATTTGCTAGCTCTTACTGCTGATTTTATTTTTAAGATAGCTCCTTTTGCTCCTGGAACACTACCTTTTATTAATAGTACATTTTTGTCCATATCTACTTTTACTATGTCTAAGTTTTGTACTGTTACTGTTACTCTTCCCATTTGTCCTGGTAATTTCTTTCCTTTGAATACTCTTCCTGGTGTTGATGTTGGTCCCATTGATCCTGGTCTTCTATGATACATAGATCCATGTCCCATTGGTCCTCTTGATTGACCATGTCTTTTTATTACACCTTGGAATCCTTTTCCTTTTGATGTTCCTTGTACATCTACTTTTTCTCCATTTTCGAATATATCTGCTTTGATTTCATCTCCAATTTTGATGTTTTCAATTGTGTCTAATCTGAATTCTCTTAAATGTTTTTTTGCTGTTAAATTATTTTTTGTGAAATGTCCTTTTTGTGGTTTGTTTATATGTTTGTCTTTTATTTCTCCAAATCCTAATTGTACTGCTTCGTATCCATCAGTTTCCATTGTCTTTACTTGTGCAACTACACATGGTCCTGCTTCTACTACTGTTACTGGAATAACTACTCCGTTTTCATCAAATATTTGTGTCATTCCTATTTTCTTTCCTATAATTGCTTTTTTCATTTTCTTTCTTCCTCCTACTATTGGCTGATATTTTTTGATTTTTTAATATTATCTTCCTTTATCAGCTTGGTTTTTGATGAAACTGTTAAAAACTGTTTTTACATTTTATAGTTTCATTTTGTAAATGCTATTTGCATTTGTTTTCTAATAATTAATTTCCAATTATAATTTTATTTCTATATCAACACCTGCTGGTAATTCTAACTTCATTAGATTATCAACTGTTTTTTGTGTTGGGTAAAGAATGTCTATAACTCTCTTATGTGTTCTCATCTCAAATTGTTCTCTTGAGTCTTTGTGTTTGTGTGGTGAACGTAAGATTGTTACTACTTCTTTTTGTGTTGGTAATGGAATAGGACCTGATACCTTTGCTCCTGTTTTTTTAGCTGTTTCTACTATTTTTTCAGCAGACTGATCTAAAACTACATGATCATAAGCTTTTAGTCTTATTCTTATTTTTTCACTTGTTGCTACTGCTTTTGCCATTGTAATTTCCCTCCTCTTTCTTTTTTTATTTGAATTACTTTAGCTGGCAAGTTAGAACGCACCCTGGTGTTTTGTTTGTCTCCATATAAAAATCCCAAATTTGTATGATAATTAGGGATAAGTGTGTCCATATTTCTTACCGCCTGGTCTATGCCAAGACATACTCCACTGAAGTTCCCTCCACCCTTTCTTCCGTAAGGATGTAGCCACATTCAGCTTCCTCGCTAAAATTCATACTGTTATATTATACCTTCTCTTCCTTTATATGTCAATACCTTTTGAATACTTTTTTCCGTAGTTTTTCTGTCTTTTATATTTATTCAAAATTGTTCTTCCAAATTTTAATAAAATCTGCTATAATTATATTAATAGCACTCAAGAGTGCAAGAGTCAGGAGGAAAATTTAATGTCTAAAAAGCAATATGTGATTAACACTTTTACAACAGGTGACCCTTGGCTAGTTGAAAAAGCTGAGCAAACTGCAATGGAGTATGCTGAAAGTATTGGTGCAGAATATGTGCGTGATGAGCATTGTATAGATGACCGAGCAAATGCTACGATTTTTAGAGTAGATGGTCTTAGTCTACATGAGAATTCACTTATATAACTGCCATTGTGGGGAGGGCGAAGAGCTTGTAAGTTCTTTGTCCACTTTTTTTGTTTACTTTTTCCTCTTATATTGTTTTCTAACGGATTACCATTCAATGCTCATTTCCTCATGGTAGTAGAGCTATTATAGTTCGCAAAAAAGCAGGTGCATGTTGAAAAAATCATGTACCCGCTTTTAATTTTATTCTTATTTGTTTAATCCTTTTCTACCAGGAAAAACTGAAATGTCTCCTAAGTCATTTTCGATATTTAATAATCTATTATATTTTGCAACTCTATCAGTTCTACATGGTGCACCAGTTTTAATTTGACCTGCATTTGTCGCAACTGCAACATCTGCTAATGTAGTATCTTCTGTTTCACCACTTCTATGTGATACAACTGCTGTATATCCATTCTTTTTAGCAAGTTCAATTGCATCTAATGTTTCTGTTAAAGTTCCTATTTGATTTAATTTAATTAATATACTGTTTGCTGTTTTATTATCTAATCCTTTTTGTAATCTCTTAATATTTGTTACAAATAAGTCATCTCCAACTAATTGTATTTTATCTCCTAATCTGTCTGTTAGTTTCTTCCAGTTTGCCCAATCTTCTTCTGCTAATCCATCTTCTATTGATATTATTGGGTATTTTTCTGTTAATGATGCTAAGAAATCTATCATTTCATCTGCTGTTTTTACTTCATCTGTTTTCCAGAAATAGTAGCATCCTTCTTTTCCTATTTTTTTAGCTTCATCATACATTTCTGTTGATGCAACATCTAATGCTAAGCAAACTTCTTCTCCTGGTTTGTATCCTGCTTTTTCTATTGCTTCCATTATTAATTTTAGAGCTTCTTCATCACTTGCTAAATTTGGTGCAAACCCACCTTCATCTCCAACTCCTGATGCTAATCCCTTTTCTTTTAATACTTTTTTAAGTGTGTGATATATTTCTGTACACATACGTAAACATTCTGTAAATGATTTTGCTCCTACTGGCATTATCATAAATTCTTGTGTACTTACTGTGTTATCAGCATGTTTTCCACCATTTAATATGTTCATCATTGGAACTGGTAATGTTTTTGCATTTGGTCCACCTATATAATTATATAGTTCCATTCCTAATGAGTTTGCAGCTGCTTTTGCTACAGCTAATGATACACCTAATGTTGCATTTGCTCCTAATTTTCCTTTATTTTCTGTTCCATCTAATTCTATAAGAGTTTTGTCTATTATTGCTTGTTCGTAAACATTCATTCCTTCTAATTTTGGAGCTACTATTTCATTTACATTTGCTACTGCTTTTAAAACTCCTTTTCCCATATATCTTGATTTGTCTCCATCTCTTAATTCTACAGCTTCAAAACTTCCTGTTGATGCTCCTGATGGTACCATTGCTACACCACTACATCCATCTATTGTTGTTACTTCTACTTGTATTGTTGGATTTCCTCTTGAGTCTAATACTTCTAAAGCTCTTACACTTTCAATTTCTAAATAATCTTTCATTTTATTCCTCCTTGATTTTTGTATTATCTTTTTGCATTATATAACACTTTTTGGCTATTTTCAACAATTTGTGCAACTTTCTATTACTTTTTAGATAATATTTGGCTTATTCTTTCTTTTTCATTTTTACTTGCTACATATTCTGCACTTTGTATACTTTCATATCCAGCTGTTTCATAATCTACTATGTTCTTTATGTTTGTTATGTATATGCCTTCTTCATAAGTTTGATTTGTATTTAATACCCTGAATCGATTAATGTATTTTTCAAGTATTTTTCTTTCTTCTCTATTACAATATTCTATTCCTTGTTTTAAATATTTGTATCTCCAAATTATATGTCTTTCATAATTTGTGTATTCGTTATCTTTCAATAAATCCTTGTAATTATATTCTACTTTAAATTTAAAATTTTTTATTGTTATGGTTACATTACTCCATAATTTTTGCCCACTTTCTTTAAATTCTTGTCTTAATTCTTTTATTGTATTATATAGCATTTCTACAAGTCTTAGGTATTCTTCTTCATCAATATTAAATCTTGCTGGAACTTCATATACATTTATTGGCTTTCTTTTTATTATTCCTTTTGGAGTATAATAGAAGAATAGTTCTCCTGTTTTACTATTCCCCTTTTCTTCTATTACTGAAGCATATAAATATACTTCATCCCATTTCTCTGGTATCATATAAAAAAGTTTCTTTTGTATTTCTTTATATTTATCTTCAATTTTCTGGTTATTCTGTAGCATTTCTTCCCTTTCAATTATTCTATAAGTTTTATTCTTTTATTAATAAACTTTCTCCTGTCATTTCTTCTGGTTTTTGTATTCCTAATAATTCTAAAAGAGTTGGTGCTAAATCTGCTAATTTTCCAGATTTTATTTTGTATTTTTCTTCATTACTTACTAATATTAATGGTACTGGATTTGTTGTATGTGCTGTATGTGGGTCTCCTGTTTTGTAATCTATCATTTGTTCTGCATTTCCATGGTCTGCTGTTATTAATATTGTTCCATCTTTTTCTAACATTGCTTCTACTACTTTTCCTACACATTCATCTACTGCTTCTACTGCTGATATTGCCGCTTCTAAATTTCCAGTATGTCCTACCATATCTGGATTAGCAAAATTTAGTATTATGCAATTGTATTTTTCACTTTTTATTGCATCTACTACCTTGTCTGTTACTTCATATGCACTCATTTCTGGCTTTCTATCATATGTTTCCACTTTTGGTGATGGAACTAGTATTCTGTCTTCTCCTTGATATTGCTTTTCTTCTCCTCCATTAAAAAAGAATGTTACATGTGCATATTTTTCTGTTTCTGCTATTCTTAACTGTGTTAATCCTTCTTTTGATACTACCTCTCCAAATGTGTTTACTAATGGCTCTTTTTTGAAAGCTATTTTTACATTTGGTAGTGTTTCATCATAATTTGTGAAGCATACAAAATATAAGTTTAATGGTTTCGTTTGAAATCCATCAAAATCTTTGTCTACTAATGCTCTTGTTATTTCTCTTGCTCTATCTGGTCTGAAGTTGAAAAATATTACAGAGTCGTTATCCTCTATTTGTGCTATTGGTGTTTCTCCATTGCATATTATTGTAGGCTCTACAAATTCATCAAATACTTCTTTTTGATATGATGCTTCTATTGCTTTTATTGCAGATCCTGCTTTATTTCCTTTTCCATTTACTAATGCATCATAACACTTTTGTACTCTTTCCCATCTTTTATCTCTATCCATGCTGTAAAATCTTCCTGATAAACTTGCTATTTTTCCTACACCTTTTTCTCTTATCTTTTCTTCTAAGCTTGCTATATATCCATCTGCTGATGATGGTGGTGTATCTCTTCCGTCTAAGAAACAGTGTACATATACATCTTCAAAATCTCTTCTTTTTGCCATTTCTAGTAGTCCATATAAATGTCTTATATGACTATGTACTCCTCCATCTGATACCAATCCCATTATATGTAATTTAGAGTTATGCTTTTTACAGTTGTCTATTGCTTCTATGAATTCTGGTATAGAAAAGAAATTTCCATCTTCTATCGATTTTGTTATTCTTGTTAACTCTTGGTATACTATTCTTCCTGCTCCTATATTTGTGTGTCCAACTTCTGAGTTTCCCATTTGTCCTTCTGGTAATCCTACACTTAATCCACTTGTATATCCTGTTGCTGTTGGATATTTTTTCATTAGTTTATCTATATTAGGTGTATTTGCTAATTCTACTGCATTTCCATCTTTGTTGTCATTTGCTCCAAATCCATCTAATATCATTAGCATTATTGGCTTCTTTTCCATTTATTTTCCTTCCTTTCAATGATGCTTAAGCTTGTTTGATTTGTTTATGCTGAGTTTGATAATTTATTTTGTTATATTTTATGCTTATCTATCTTCCCTATTTATTATAATTTACTATATTAGCAAATTCTTCTGATTTAAGACTTGCTCCTCCTACTAGTCCTCCATCAATATCTGACATCTCAAACAATTCCTTTGCATTAGTAGCCTTCACGCTACCGCCATATTGTATTATAACTCTTTTAGCTGTGTTTTGTCCATATTTTTCTTCAATTTTTCCTCTTATCTCTTTCACCGCTTGGTTTGCATCTTCTTTTGTTGCTGTTTTTCCTGTTCCGATTGCCCATATTGGCTCATATGCTATTATTACTTTTTCTACTTGTTCATTGTTTAGTCCTTCTAATGCTTTCTCTGTTTGTGATGTTATTACTTGTGTAGTAACTCCTCCTTCTCTTTGTTCTAATGTTTCTCCTACACATACTATTGGATTTAATCCTACTTCTAATGCTTTTTTTAATTTTTTATTTACTGTTTCATCTGTTTCAGCAAAGTATTGTCTTCTTTCTGAGTGTCCTATTATTACATATTCTACTCCTATTGCTTTTAACATCTCTGCTGATATCTCTCCTGTATATGCTCCCTTTTCTTCCCAATGCATATTTTGTGCACCTATCTTTATATTTGTGTTTTGTGCATTTAATACACTGTAAAATATGTCTGTATATGGTACACATAGTACTATTTCATTTTCACTATTTTTTACTTTTTGCTCTAATTCATTTATGAAGTCTATCGCTTCATTTGGAAGCATATTCATTTTCCAGTTTCCTGCTATTACTTTTTTACGCATACTTTATCTCCTTCGCTTTAATATATTTTTAAATTGCTCATGGTGTTACACTTTCTGTAAATCTTTTTCATTGTTTAATAATCTTACAATTTCTTCTATGCTTTCTTTTGGTGTTGATGCTCCTGCCATTATTCCTATTTTTTCAAAACCTGATATTTTTTCTTTTTCTATATCTTTTTCATTTTCAGCAAATATTACATTGTTACAGTTTTTACAAGATATATCATATAATTTGTTTGTATTTGAACTTTTTTTTCCTCCTACTATTATCATTAAGTCTACTTCTTTTGATAGTTCTTCTGTTTCTTTTTGTCTTAATTCAGTTGCATTGCATATTGTACATCTTTCTTCTATTTTAATATTTTCATTTATTTGTTCTTTAATGTTCCTTACAATCTCTTCATATTTTTTTAAATTATATGTTGTTTGTGAAATTATTAATAATTTTTTCAAATTAGATTTATTTAATTCGTCTATTGCCTTTTCTACTTCTTCTATATTTGATATTATTATAGAGTTTAGTCCGCAAAAACTGTATGTTCCAATTACTTCTGGGTGATTTTTTTCTCCGATAAAAAATATATAATAATCCTCTGATGCATATTTTTGTGCTAGTTTATGAATCTTTAATACATTAGGACATGTTAAATCTACTAATTCTATATTTTTCTTTTTGGCTTGTTCATATATTTCCTTTTTGACTCCATGTGCTCTGATTATTGTCTTTCCATTACTTTCATTTATATCTTCTATAAATCTTAGCCCCTTTTCTTTCAATCTTCCTGTTACATTTTTGTTATGAACTAACTCTCCTAAGCAATATATCGTTTCACTGTTTTGGCTTATTTCTGTTTCAGCCTTTTCCACTGCATTTTTTACTCCATAACAAAATCCACTCGTTTTTCCTATTTTTATTTCCATAATATTTTCTTTCCTTAATTCTATTTGTCTAATAAACATTCTATTCCTGGTAGTTTTTTTCCTTCTAAGAATTCTAGTGAAGCTCCACCTCCAGTTGATATATGTGTCATCTTGCTTGCTAATCCTGCTTTTTCTACTGCTGCCGCTGAGTCTCCTCCACCAATTATTGTTGTTGCTCCTTGTAGTTCTGATAATACTTTTGCTACTGTATTTGTTCCTATGGCAAATTGTTCAAATTCAAATAATCCTACTGGTCCATTCCAAATTACTGTTTTTGCTCCTTTTAATTCTTCTTTGAACATTTCTATTGTTTTCTCTCCAATGTCAAATCCTTCCCATCCATCAGGTATTTCTGTCCATGCTACTGTTTTGCTTTCTGTGTCTGGTTTGAATTCTTTTCCTACTTTTGTGTCTATTGGTAATATTAATTTTACTCCTTTTTCTTTTGCTTTTTTCATTGCTTCCAATGCTAAATCTATTTTATCTGGCTCACATAATGAATTTCCTACACTATATCCTTGTGCTTTGAAGAATGTATATGCCATTCCTCCTCCTATCATTAATGTGTCTACTTTTTCTATTAAACTGTCTATTACTCCTATTTTATCTGATACCTTTGCTCCTCCTAATATTGCTACAAATGGTCTTTCTGGGTTTGAAATAGTATTCCCTAAAAAGTTTAATTCTTTTTCTATTAAGAATCCTGATACTGATGGTAAGTATTCTGCTACTCCTGCTGTTGATGCATGTGCTCTGTGTGCTGCTCCAAACGCATCATTTACATATACTTCTGCCATTGATGCTAATTCTTTTGCAAACCCTGCGTCATTATCTGTTTCTTCTTTATGAAATCTTACATTTTCTAGTAACATTATTTCTCCTACTTTTAAATTTGCAGCTTTGCTTTTTGCATCTTGTCCTATTACATCTTTTGCTAATATTACTTCTTTTCCTAATAATCTTGATAGCTCTTTTGCTACTGGTGTTAATGAAAATTCTGGCTTTACTTCTCCTTTTGGTCTTCCTAAATGTGATGCTAATATTATTTTGCAGTCATTTTCTAGTAAATATTTTATTGTTGGTAATGCGGCTACTATTCTTCTGTTATCTGTGATTACTTTGTTTTCATCCATTGGAACATTGAAATCACATCTTACAAATACTTTCTTTCCTTTTAAATCTATATCTTTTACAGTTTTTTTGTTCATTTTTAACATTTCCTTCCCTTTGTAATTAATAAGCAGACTTTAAGTTTCTAAAATATCTTAGTACCTTTTAGTCTGCTTTGGTTAATATTTTTCTTTATGAAATTTTTATTATTGTTTGTCTACTGATGCTATATAGCATGCTAAGTCTACTAATTTATTTGAATATCCCCATTCATTGTCATACCAAGCTACTAATTTTACAAATGTATCTGTTAACATTATTCCTGCTGTACTATCAAATATTGATGTATGGTCATCATGCAAGAAATCTGATGATACTACTGGTTCATCAACATATTCTACTATTCCTTTTAATTCGTTTTGTGATGCTTTCTTTACTGCTGCACATATTTCTTCATATGTTGTTGGTCTTGCTAAGTTACATGTTAAGTCAACTACTGATACATCTACTGTTGGTACTCTGAATGACATTCCTGTTAGTTTTCCATTTAATGTTGGTATTACTTTTCCTACTGCTTTTGCTGCTCCTGTTGATGATGGTATTATGTTTGCTGCTGCTGCACGACCACCTCTCCAGTCTTTTTTTGATGCTCCATCTACTGTCTTTTGTGTTGCTGTTGTTGCATGTACTGTTGTCATTAATCCATCTTTTATTCCAAAGTTGTCATTTATTATTTTTGCTAATGGTGCTAAACAGTTTGTTGTACATGATGCATTTGATACTACTGTCATTTCTGGTTTATATTCTGTATTATTTACTCCCATTACAAACATTGGTGCATCTTTTGATGGTGCACTTATTATTACTTTTTTTGCTCCTCCTTCTAAGTGTGCTGATGCTTTTTCTATTGTTGTGAATACCCCTGAACATTCTAATACATATTCTACTCCTAATTCTCCCCATGGTATGTTCTTTGGTTCCATTTCATTAAATACTTTTATTTCTCTTCCATTTACTACTAGGTTTCCATTTTTTTCTTCTACTGTTCCTGGAAATCTTCCGTGTGCTGTATCAAATTTTGTCATATATGCCATGTAGTCTGCGGCTACAAATGGGTCGTTTACTGCTACGACTTCTACCTCCTCTTTTCCTAATGCTGCTTGGAATGATAATTTTCCTATCCTTCCGAATCCGTTAATTCCAATTTTAACTGACATATCTTTTCCTCCTTTTAGGTAATTGCTAACTTTTCACACAATTATCCTATCTTTAATATATATTTGCCATTTTTAGGCAACTTTATTCTATACCAAAAAAAAACACTTTGCAAGTGTTCTTTTACTTTTTTGTAAATTATATTATAAGCATATATATATTTACATTTGTTTCTAAATAATATGTATTTTCTAAAAAGTGTTTTTTTCCAAGTGTGCACATTTTTGCGCAATTTTGAAAATCATATATTCTTTTATAAAAAAGAACTTTTTCTCTAGTGAGCGGGAATTCCCGCTCACTGGAAAATTAGCTACTTTTATAAATAATATATTATAATTCTTCACTAGCTACTTTTACAAATAATATATATTATAATTCTTCGAAATTAACTTTTTCTAAATGCTACTGACTACTTCTTTGTAGAATTTAAAAGTTTTTCTAAAACTAGTATAAACATTGCATGTGACCAACCTAATCCAATAACCCAGTTTGGCTTTAGTGTAGAATTATCAATTTGCTCACTTAAAAGTCCATGTTTTGACGATGTTTTTATAACAAAATCTAATGTCTCTCTAGCTTTTTTCTTTTCTCCTTTTTCTAAATAATATAATGACATCCACAGATTAGAAATTACCCAAGGATTCCCATTCATATAATGGTCATTCTCAAATCTTTGATATCCCCCAGTATATGTTCTTATAGTTAAATTAATTCTTTCTATAGTATTTAAAACCTTTTTTTCCTTTGCTGTAAATACTTTAAATGGAACTACTGCTCCAACCAAGCTTATGTCCATTTTTTTATCTTCTAAATTTCTTATATATGAACACATTTCTTCATTGTACATCTTATCATTGATAAACTTTTTAATTTTCTCTTGAAGTGTTTCAATTTCTAATGATGATTTTGCAACTTTTTCATCTTTTAATCTATTTCCGCCTTCAAAATCAGAAACTCCTCTTCCTAGTATTTTATAAATATTTAAAATTGCTGTGAATGCTGCATATATACTCGCTAGTGAATATAAATGTATCCCTTCATTCATTTCCCATAAATCATAACTTACATGATATTTTCGTTCATATCCCTCTTTTTCTTCAAATATATCTTTTATATATCTTTTTAAAAAGTCAACCGCTTTTTCGCACATCTGTAAATTTTCTTTTAAGAACTTTTCATTTTTTGTTATCTCATAATGGCTATATACACCATACACTACACTTGCTGTTTCATCAATTTGATATCCCCAACATGGTGCTAATCTTCCATCTGTATAAAAGCGTTGTTCCCACATTCCATTTTTACTTTGTGTCATTTTACAAAAATTCTTATAAAACTTTTCTGTCTCTTTATTCATCCCTAAAATGTCTAGTGCTTTTGTTATAAATACCGCATCTCTTGGCCAGCAATAGCAATATCCTCCACTTTTGCTTCTTTCTTCATCGACTTCTGGTGCTGCTATCATTCCTCCTGTATTCTGATTTATTAGTAGAGGAAATAGTAAAATACTTCTTTTATAAATATCTTGCATTTTTTCTTCATATGTATTTTTAGTTTCTTCTAAATTTAATGTATTATGCTCTTTAACATATTTTCTCCAATAAGCCTTAACATTTGTATATTCTTTTTGTATATCTATTTTTTTAATTCTTTCTATTTCACTTTCAACTTCACAAAATGTCTTAGTATTGTCATTTATTAATATATATATTTCTAGTGTTTTCTTTTCACTTGGCTTAATAGTACCTAAATCAAAACTTATGCTAGAATCGTTTGACATACCTATATAGTCTTTATCCTTTATTATTCCAGATTGTATATTTGACTTTGTATCATTTATCTGATGACTTAATAATTTTGATTTTGAAAACGTTGATATAGAAAAACTATGTGCATATTGCAACATACCTCCATCAACTACCTTTGCACTGACAGAATCATTCTCATTAGATAATAATTCAGAATGCACTAGGAAGTTTAGATTTAAGTCTATGTTACTTTCATTTATTAATAAATATTTTCTTACTATTACATCATCTTTTAGTATTGCAAAATCTGTTTGTAATATTTTTAAATTGAAATATTTATTTGTTATTTCTGTATTTAATATGTTAGTATCAGTATCATAATATTGTTTATATACATTATTTATATCATCATGTAAGTATATTATGCTTGAGTCGTTTATTTTTACTCCTGTATGAAAATAATTTAGATATTGTCTGTTATCCCTTGTTGGATAATATAATCGTAACATTTCTCCTTTTCCTGAGAATGTTGCTAATACATTTTTGTTTCCTATTATTGCTTCATTAAAATACTTTTCCATTTTTTCACCCTTCTACTACATTCAAAATTTGTCTTTCTAAGTCTTTCATTTTTTCGTTAATTCTAAACATATCTTGTTCTTTTAATCCCGTGTCTAAAATATCTTGCTTAACATATTCTTCCATCTCTTGTATTTCTTTTTTTATTAAGTTTAGTCTCTCCATTACTTCTCTTCTTAGAGTTCCTGATATTCTTCTTTCAATTTTATCTGTCATTGTTATTTGATTATTTAATTCATATGTCTCTCCATATTCTGGTATTGTTACATCTATTCCTATATCTTCTTGTATTTTTTCTTTTAATACTTCTTGTGATTCTTTCTCTCCATGTACTAAAAATATGTGTTTTGGTCTTTCTCTAAATGAATATATAAAATTCATTAGTCCTTCTTGATCTGCATGTCCTGAATATCCTTCGATGTATTCAATTCTTGCATTTACTGAAATTTCTTCTCCAAATATTTTAACAGTTTCTGCTCCATTTACTATATTATATCCTAATGTACCTACTCCTTGATATCCTACAAATAGTATTGTATTATTTGGATTCCATATATTATGTTTTAAATGATGTTTTATTCTTCCTACTTCACACATTCCACTTGCTGATATTATTATTGCTGGACTTTGGTCTTGGTTTAAAGCCATTGATTCTTCAGCTGTTTGTGTAAATTTAAGTCCTGGAAATTCCAGTGGATTATCTCCTCTTTCCATTCTTTCTTGTGTCTCTTCATCAAATAATTCCATATTCTGTTTAAAAACCTCTGTTGCTGATATTGCTAATGGACTATCTACATATACTGGTACTTTCATTAATGTTTCATATTCTCTTAAGAATTTTTCATCTGTTGTATTTTCTTTTATTTTATTTAGTTCATATAATATTTCTTGTGTTCTTCCTACCGCAAATGATGGTATTATTACCTTTCCTCCATTATCAATTGTTTCTGATACTATATCCAGAAATACCTCTGCTTTTTGGTCATTTTTATTATGCAGTCTACTTCCATATGTCGATTCCATTATTAAGTAATCTGCATCTTCAATCATTGTTGGCTCTCCTAATAATGGTATATCATTGTTTCCTAAATCTCCTGTAAATACAGCTTTCGTTTCTTTCCCATCTTCTTTTGTCCATATTTCTACTACACTTGAGCCTAACATGTGACCTGCATCATTAAACCTAATATGAATATTAGGGTCTACTTCTATAATTTCATCATAATTTACAGATTTAAATATTTCTAAGCTGTCTATTGCTTCTTGCGCTGTATATAATGGATTTAGTTCTTTTTCTCCTTTTCTTACTCTCTTTTTATTTTTCCATACTGATTCCATCTCTTGTATATGACCACTATCTGGTAACATTAGCCCACATAAATCATATGTTGCTTTGTGTGCATATATTGGACCTTTAAATCCATCTTTATATAATTTTGGTATTCTTCCTGAATGGTCTATATGTGCATGTGTTAATATCATAAAATCTATTTCTGCTGGGTTGTATTCAAACCCTTGATAGTTTTGTTCCTCTATTGTTCCTTTCCCTTGATACATTCCACAGTCTACTAGAAATTTTTTACCTGATGCTTCAACTAAAAAGTTTGAACCTGTTACGGTCTTTGTAGCTCCTAAAAATGTTATCTTCATTAATTTCCTCCTTATCAATTTCAAATTTTTCATCATATTGTTCATTTCCATTTTCTGAAAACTCTATTATTATCTTATTATTATCTTCTTTTACTTGTATATATATTTCCTCTAAATTTATTATTTTTGTTATGAATATATAATGGAAAATAGTGCTTTCTATAATTTCATTTATTACTTTATTTTTAGTCGCCTTCCCTAGAATCTTTTCTTCTACTTCTTTAATTCTATTTTTTAATTCTGTACTCTCATATATATTCATATTTTCATTAAATGGTAACATTTGATAATATCTAAAATCATATATTAGATTTACCATTTCTTCTTTGGTTTCTGCTTTTTCTATTTTTATCAAAAATGCTTCTAAAAAAATTTCTTGAAATTGTACTAGAGTCTTTTCTATATCTTTATTTTCTAACAATTCATATTTTTTCTCTTCTTCTTCTTTTTTTTCTATAAATTTGTTAGGTTTTAATAAATCTGTTTTTTCTTCATATTCTTTTTTTAAATATTCCTTTTCATCATTTAATATTTGAACTAAAGCTTTTATACTAAATATCCTTTGTTCTAATGGTAATATTTCATTTCTGATTTTAAACTCATTTTCTATCTTTACTTTGTCTGCCAATATAGTGTCTAGTTCTCTCATTTTGCTTTTTATCCTTTTTGTTTCATTTGTTATATCTTCTACATATGTTCTTTTGTCTTCAATCTTTTCTAAATTTGTTTTTACTTCTTCAATTCTGTCTTTGATTTTTTGTCTCATTTCTGGATTAGTTTTTCTTTCAATAAGCACGCATAACTCTTCTAATTTGTATATAAGCTTGTCTTTTATTTCTGTTGTATATTTTTCTTCTAATTCATTTTTTAAAAGTTCATAGTAATTTATAATATATTGTTTATTTTCTATCCATTTTAATAGAAAGTCATTTCCTATTAAAATCCTTAGATTTTGATATATTAAATTATATGATAAATTCTCTATTTCTTTTTTTGTTATTAACCAAGACCATCCATTAAAATCTCGTAATGGCTCTACCATATTTATACTATTGCCTTCATTTATTGCATTTGTGATTATATCATTTATTAGTTGGTCTTTTTCTTTTACTATTTGATTTTGTTTACTAATTTTTGAAATTGCATACAATAATTCTCTTTCTATAGGTGAACATACTATTTTTTTGTTTTCTTTGTCTATTATAAATATTGCCTTTTTAGTTTTTCCTTTCTCTCGTGAGCTTGGTGTTATTAATTCGATTTCTTCAATTTCTTTTTCTATTGTCTCTATTATTTTTGTTATATATTCTTCTTTTGTTTCTGTATCTCTTTTTACTTTTTCATAGTCCTTGTATGATATTTCTATTTTATATAATATTTCTAGGAGAATATTTTTTACATTTTCTTCAAATTTCTTAGTTTCTAATATTTCTTCTAACTCATTATCATAGTCTTTTTTTACTATTTTTTCTAAAAAATTTTCTTTTTTCTTTTGCAATGTTTTCTCCTTTCAAAAAAATGTGTCATGGGGACGTGCTTTTTGACACAAAAGTGTGTCAAAAAGCACGTCCCCGTGACACACTATTCCTCTGGTACTTCTTCTGGTGCTGGTCCCATTCGTAGCTCTTGTAATCTTTCTAACGTCATTAATACTTGTCTTGGTTTGCTTCCTTGATATCCTGATATTACTCCTCTTTCTTCCATCTGGTCTATTATTCTTCCTGCTCTAGCATATCCCACTTTGAATTTTCTTTGTATGTATGATGTTGATGCTTGTCCTGATTGTACAACCTCGTCTATAGCTTCCATTAGTAATGGGTCTGTCTCATCATCATTATCTTTTTCTTCTGCCATTTCTTTATCTGTCTTATTACTATTTTCAATTGTCTCAATAATATCTTGACTATATGTAGCCTCTCCATTTGATTTTACAAAGTCTACAATTTTTTCTACCTCGCTATCTGATACAAATGCTCCCTGTACTCTTGTAGGTTTTGGTGTTCCTGATGGATAAAATAGCATATCTCCTTTTCCTAATAGCTTTTCTGCTCCTACTGTATCTAATATTGTTCTTGAGTCTATTTGTGATGATACTGCAAATGCTATTCTTGATGGTACATTTGCTTTTATTATTCCTGTTATTACATCTACTGATGGTCTTTGTGTTGCTATTACTAAGTGCATTCCAGCAGCTCTTGCCTTTTGTGCTAATCTACATATTGCATCTTCTACATCTTTTGATGCTACCATCATTAAGTCTGCTAACTCATCTATTATTATTACTATTTGTGGTAATTTTCCTGCTTTTTGTTCTTCATCGCCATTGTCTTCTTTTTCTATTGCTTGATTATATCCCTTTAGGTCACGTACTCCTTTTGACGCAAATTCTGCATATCTGTTTTCCATTTCTTGTACAGCCCATGCCAATGCTCCTGCTGCTTTTTTAGGGTCTGTTACTACTGGTATTAATAAATGTGGTATTCCATTATATACTGATAATTCTACTATTTTAGGGTCTATCATTAATAGTTTTACTTCACTTGGTTTACTATTATATATTATACTTGTTATTATTGTATTTATACATACACTCTTTCCTGATCCTGTTGAACCTGCTATCAATGCATGTGGCATCTTTGCTATGTCTGCTACTACTGCCTTTCCTCCTACATCTTTTCCTAATGCTACACTTAATTTTGATTTATTATCTTGGAATTCATCACTTTCTAATACTTCTCTTAAATGTACTACTTCTTTTTCTGCATTTGGTACTTCTATTCCTACTGCTTGTTTTCCTGGTATTGGTGCTTCAATCCTTATTGTTTCTGCTGCTAAATTTAATGCGATATCATCAGCTAAATTTGCTATTTTGTTTACTCTTACTCCCTCTGCTGGTTTTAATTCATATCTTGTAATTGCTGGTCCGACAGATACATTTTCTACTTTTGCTGATACTCCAAAACTATATAATGTCTTTTGTAATTTTGTTGCTATATCTGCTAATGCTCTCGCTCCTCCTTTTAGTGTTCTCTTTTCTCCTATACTTAATATTTCCAATGGTGGATATTCATAATTCTCATCTTCTACAACTAAAGCATGCTCTAATTGTAATACTTGTTTTGTTTTATCTTCTTTTACTTGTTCTTCTTGTTTAAATAAATTATTTTCTATATAATCTGGTTGAACTGCTTCTATTTCTTTATTAATACTTGATTTTTTATTTTCTTTTTCCATTGCAAGTGGTACAATGTCTTCTTTGTTATGTTGATATTTTCCAGCTTTTACAGGATTGTCTTCTATTAGTCTACCATTTAGATTGATTTGTATTTGTTCATCATCTATTATGTCCAAATCACTAGATATTACTGCTGTTCCTGCCTTTTTCTTCTTTCTATCTTTTGTTGGTGCTATTTGTATATATTCTTCTTTTGCATATTCTTCTCTTCTTTGTCTACGTCTTTCTGCTTCTTCTTGTTTTCTTTCTATTAATGTTTCAACTAAATTGTTTATTATATTTGATATGTCTATTCCAAATGTAACTACAAATAGTATTATCGCAACTCCTATACTTAATATAACTGAGCCTACTTTTCCTAGCATTTTTACTAATGGTACTGCAGCTAGTGTTCCTATTGCTCCTCCTCCCATTGAGTTGACTGCTCCATTATTATATGCTATTTTCATTATTTCTGATATATCTTTATTTATATCTATTCTTCCATTTAAAATTTCAAATATACTTGCTACTACTGCTACAAAAAATACTAATATACTATATTGGAATAGTTTTGTTGATAAATATTTATTTTTCTTACATGCCATATTTATCCCTAGTAATAATGTTCCTAATGGAAATATATATTTTAGACCTCCCATCATGCCACCTAAAAACTTGCTTAATCCTAATCCAATATATCCTGATTCTGTATATACTAATACTACTAAAAGGACACTTAGTATAATCGTGCCCACAACTGTTATATTTAACATATTATTATTGCTTTTCTTTTTACTACTTTTCCTCTTTTTTGCCATTTTTAACATCCCCTAATTTAATTCTTTTCTGCTGTTTTGTATCGTCTTAAGGGTATCTTCTAATGATATTTGCATCATATTTAGTGCTTCTGTCATATTCTTTTGAAGATTTTCTAATGTTGTTGTTAATACTGCTTCTGTTGACGATAATAAATTATCAGCATATTCTTTTGTTCCTTGTGATATTTCTCTTGACATTTCGTTTGCAGATTCTATTATCTCATTTTTTTGGTTGTATGCTTTTCTTGTTATTTCATGTTCATCAATCATTGCTATTATTCTATTTTCTGCCTCTTTTACTATACCATCTGCTTCTTTTTGTGCCTCTACTAATATTCTTTGTCTTTCTTCTTTTATCCATTTTGCCTGCTTCAATTCATCTGGAAGCTGTATTCTTATTTCTTTGATTATATCGAGCAATTCATCTCTATCAACTAATCCCTTACTTGTGAAAGGAACACTTTTGCTCTTTTCTATTATCTCCTCTAAATTTTCTAATAAAGTAAATATTTCCATTTTTAGTTATGTTAGTATCTATTACTAACATATCCTCCTTTCTCTGCAAGCTATAACTTACACTTGCTACTGCTAAACCTTTGATTTGTATGAATTGCTGTTTTATTTCTGAATTTTTAAAAATATTATATTTGCTATTCCATATTTTCTTTTATCTATTATTTTAAATTTTAAATGTTCTATTTGTTTTAATATTCTTTCTTCATTATCTGTTTCTAATATTATCTTTGTTTCTTCTTTTATTATGTTAGATTTTTCTAAAATTTCTAATGTTTTTAATATATAATCTGTTTGATATGGTGGGTCTATGTATACAACATCTATTTTATCTTTTATGCTTTTTAGACATTTTTCAAAATCCGTATTTATTATTTCTGCCTTTTCTTTGAAGTGAGTTTTTTCTACATTCAATTTTATTATCTCTATTGCTTGTTTTGATTTGTCACATAGTATTGCCTTTTTTGCTCCTCTGCTTAGTGCTTCTAATCCTATTGCTCCACTTCCTGAAAACAAGTCTACAAATATTGTGTCCTCTATTTCATTTTGTATTATATTAAATATTGATTCTTTTACTCTATCTAATGTTGGTCTTGTTTGTTCTCCTGGCAATGTGTTTAGCTTTGTCCCTCTTGCTTTTCCACTAATTATCCTCATTAACTTTCTTTCCCATTTTTGTTATTTTTTTACACTATAATTTTATTCTTTTTTCTAATATTGTCAATAGTATTAACAGAATTGTAATAAACATTTAATACTTTTGTAATATTGAAAAAATGTAATTGTTGTAGTAATAAGAAACTTAACCTTTTTGTATATAAAAAAAGACTACTAAGTAGCCTTTTATTCTAGATTTTGATGCAAACATGTCGCATTTTATCTTTTGTACTATTTATTTCTAGTCATCATTACAACTTTTTAATAATTCTAATTGTGATATTAGTAATGATTCCATTTTTGCTTTATATATGTCAAATTGTTTTTTTACATCATCTAGAGCCATTTGTTTCATTCTTACTTCTTGAGTTAAATCACTAGTTGCTCTTTGTGCAGAACTTCTAGCTTCTAATAAAATTTGATCAGCTTGTTGCTTTGCCACATTTTTAACCTCTTCTGCTGTAGTTTGTGCCATAACTAGCGTATTTTGAAGTGTGCTTTCAATTGTTTTATAATGTTCTAAACTATTTGTTAATTCTTCTACTTTTTTAGATAATTCTGTTGCTAATTTATAATTTTTTTCATAATCTATTAATACTTCATCTAAAAACTCATCTACCTCATCTACATTGTATCCATGCATTACTTGCTTAGAAAATTTTTTATTTTCGATATCTAATGGTGTTATCATTTTTATCTTCCTTTCTTATGGATATTCTAGTTTATGCTGTTACCTTTTAACCAAGATACTGATAATTTATTTTTTATCTCTTCTCTTGCCATTTCGTTTGTGATTTCATAATTTGTTGGTGCTATTAAGAATATTGAATTAGATATTTTTTGTATATGTCCATTTAATGCATATACTCCTCCACTAATAAAGTCTACTATTCTTCTAGCTACATCTTTGTTTACATACTCTAAATTTACTATAACTGATTTCTTTTCTTTTAAGAATGAACAAATTTCTTCTGATTGTTCAAATGTTGTTGGTTGAGATATTACCATTTTGATTGCTTGGTTTTGTGGCATTGCAAATATCTTTTTCTTACCACCAAACAATTTTCTATCTTCTATCTCTTCATTTTCTTCTTCATCGAACTCATATATGTTGTTCTCCTCTTCATCTTCTTCAGGTTCTGCGGAATCCATTCCAAATAGCCCCCAAACTTTATCCATTATTGCTCCTGACATAAAAAAACCTCCTAAAATTTCTTATCTTTTTGTCTTTTACGCATATAGTATCTCTTTTTTTTACATTTTTGTCAATACTTTTCATTGTTGTAATACAAACTTAATATTGGTGTAATATTTTTGTAATATTATTCCACTAAATCCAACTTTGGATATAATAAAATTTCATCATATAGCTTTATTTTTTTGTATGTTGTTATTTGTTCTTTTGTGTATCCTAGTTCTGCTAATTCTATAGTTCTGTATGATGTTATTATTGAATAATTTTCACTTGTTGTCTCTATTTTTACTAATACCTTTTCTAAATATCCTAATCTTTGTCTTATCACATAATTCAAATTATTTTCATCTTGTATTATTGCTTGATTTGGCACTTTTAGCCCCTCATTGCTCCACCATATTACTTCAACTGTTACCTTTCTATAATTTACTAAACTTTCTGTCTTTTTATTTATTTCAAATACTATTAATCTATTATTTTCTTCTTCTTTTATATTTGATATTTTTGCATCTATTTCATCATTTGTTGATAGTCTTAATTTTACCTTTTGACCAACTTCAGCTCTTTGTGCTTCTTCTGAATCCATTGCGATAACTATATGATATTTAAAGTTATCTATAACCTTTCCTTTTTTTGTACTTGTAGCGACAATTTGTCCAGTTTTTAAGTTGATTTCTTTTAATAATTGTAAATTTATATTTTCTATATTGTTAGAGCTTAAGGTTTCTTCTAAACCATCAACTCGATATGATACAATTCCACTTATTGGCGCATTTACAGATATGGCATTTTGGGCTAACTGATTTTCATACTTCTTTCTTTCTTTTATTAGTTCTTTAACATATGTACTTGTATTTGTTGAACTTTCTATAAAATTTATTTTTCTATCCAATAGCTTGTCTATATCTTTATTATATTCAGAAATCTCTTGAATATTACTTATTTTTTTTAAATCTTCAATTTTTTTATCAATTTGGTTTTCAATTAACTTAAGTTCTGATGATGATATCATTTTTTCAGATTTTAGTGCTTCTTGTAGTTTTAAATCTATTTCGTTTATTTTAGCATTTATTTCTTGTTGATTCATATTATAATATTGAAAAATTGCGTTGTTTTTTGATACTTTTTCTCCTTCTGCCATTATTGGTACAATGTCCCCTGTCATTTCTTGATTTTCAATTACAACTTCATTTCTTAATATATATCCAATAACAGTCTCTTCTTTATATATAGTTCCTTGATTTACCAAATATATATCTGATTCATCTCCTATTAATAAATAAGCTATATATGATATATAAATTATTGCTATTAAAATTATTATCCCAATAAATATTTTACGCTTATTTATCTTTTTGCCAATTTCCAATTCTTTTCAGTGATGCAAGTTTCAAAACTTGCATCTTCTCCTTTCTCTAAATTATAGATTTAAATTTATAATTTAAGATTTATATATTATCTAAAATTTGTTGTATATTATGTTCTTTTGTCTCAAATGCATCTAACCAAATATTTTCCTTATTTTTTCTAAACCATGTTAATTGCCTTTTTGCATATCTTCGAGATTCCATTTTTATTTTTTCTATCATTTCTTCCTGTGTATATTCCCCTTGCAAATAATCTACTACTTCCTTATATCCTAATCCTTGCATTGCAGTTGGAAATTCATTATATTTTCTTTGTAAATTTTCAACTTCTTGTATGAGTCCTTTTTGAATCATTATATCAACCCTTTTGTTTATTCTTTCATATAGCTTTTCTCTATCCATATTCAATACAAAAACTCTATAATCATATTTTACTTCATTTTTTCTTGATTCTTCCTCTTGTTCTGTTTTTGTTTTCCCAGTTGCATGATAGATTTCTAATACTCTCATTATTCTTTTTTTGTCATTTGGACTAATCTTTTTCATTGCTTGACTGTCTATTTCATTTGCCCTACTATATAAAGCCTCTAGTCCTTGCATTTCTATTATTTTCTCTAACTCTTTTCTATACTCTTCATCGATTTCTATATTACTATATTCTATTCCATATATTAGGCTGTCTATATATAATCCTGTTCCACCAACTACAATTGGCATTTTTCCTTTTTTTATTATTTCTTCTATTGCAATTGTTGCATCATTTTTAAATTGTGCTACACTATATCTTTGTTGTGGAGATACATAATCCATCAAATAATGCTTTATTCCTTGTTTTTCTTCCTTTTCTGGCTTTGCTGTTCCTATATCCATATCTGTATATATCTGCATTGAATCTGCTGATACTATTTCTCCATTTATTCTTTTTGCAAGTTCTATCGATAGTGCTGTTTTTCCCGACGCTGTTGGTCCACAAATTACTATGACTTTTGGTTTTTGCATGTTCTTAGCTTATGTTAGCTTTTACTAACATTCCTCCTTTTTACATTTTATTACTTTCTTGCAAATTTTCTTTCAATCTCATATTTAGTCATTTTTATTGCTGTTGGTCTTCCATGTGGACATGTAAAAGGATTTGGTAATACTAATAACTTGTCCATAAGTTCCTTTACTTCTAACTCGGTTAATGCCATATTTGCTTTCACGGCTGCTTTGCATGCTACTGTTGCAATAAATCTTTCTTCTATTTCTTGTTTTGCTGTTCTTCCTAATGATGTAATTTCATCTAATGCTTCTAAAAACATTTCTTTTGTTTCTAAATCTATGCATATATCAGGTACTCCTGATAATTTGATTGTATTTTCTCCAAATTCTTCTAATACAAATCCTGCTCTTTCAAATATTTGCATATTCTCTCTTGCTATTTCCATTTCTTTATGTGTTAATGTTATTATATCTGGTAATAACATCATTTGTGTTGCAGTTTGGTTGTTTGCATAATAGTTCTTTTTTACTTTTTCATATAGTACTCTTTCATGTGCAGCATGTTGGTCTATTACATACATTTCTTCATTCATTTCTAATATAATATATGTATTAAATACTATTCCGATTATTTTATATACTGGTTTTTCTAATTCTGGTATACTTTCAAAAACCGATATGTTTTGTATATTTATAGAACTTGGCATTTTTCCAAATGTCTTCATATACATTTCATTGAAATTATATTTTATTTCTTCATCTTCTATCTTTTGTACTTGTTTATTCTCTTCTTCATTGTATTCTTCTATTATATATGGTAATTCCATATCTTCTTGTTCTTCTTTTTGTTGTTCATTATCATAATTTTCCTGTTGTTTTTCTTTTAGTGATTGTTCTACTTCTTCTGGTTTTATATTTTTAATCACTAATTCATTTTCAATTACTGTTGGATTTTCAATTTCTTGTTGTTCTATCTTGCTTACTGGTTGTAATTGACTTTCTTGTTCTGTTTCATTTACTTCTTGCTTTGCATTTTCTTGTTGTTCTATATATCCATTTTGTGTATCTTTTTCTTCAATTAAGTTTTCCTGTTGTTTTATACAATTCTCTTGATTGAATTCCTCTTGTTGCCTCATTTTAGCTTGTTGTGCTCTATATAAAGCTTCAACAATATTTGTTTCTTCATTTTGTTCTAAATCTGTTTTGTTATTTATACTTTGCATTGAATTTACTTCTGAATTTGGAATTTGTTCCGAAAACTCTGTTTCTTTCCTATTTTCTATTTTTTTGTTGAATGATGGTAAAATTGATAAGAAAGGATTTTTTTGTTTTGTTTGATTTGTTATATTTGTTTGTTGTATTTCTCGTTCTTCATTTATTAATTTCGTTGTTTTTTCTTGTACTTGATTATATATAGATATATTTTGTGAATTACCTTTTAATAATGTTTCTTTTATTGCATGATATAATGCTTTGAATATCTTATCTTCTTCTTCGAATCTTACTTCTAGTTTAGCTGGGTGTACATTTACATCTACTTTATTTGGTTTCATGTCTATATTTAGACTTAAAAAGGGAAACTTTCCCAATGGTATCATTCCTTTAAATGCTTGTTCTGTTGCAGATTGTAATATTTTGTCTCTTACATATCTTTTATTTACAAAAAATATCTGTTGGCTTCTATTTGATCTTGCAATTTCAGGTCTTCCTATTATCCCTGTTATTTTTATATCTTCATATTGGTAGTCTACATTTATTATTTTATCCGCAACATCTTTTCCATATATACTATATATTACAGTTTTTAAGTCTCCATTTCCATTCGTTTGGATAACTGTTTTTCTTGAATTTATTAATTTTATTGCAATCTCTGGATAGCTTTGTGCAATTCTTGTTACTACATCTTCTATATATCCTGATTCTGTATAATCTTTTTTTAGAAATTTGTATCTTACTGGTGTATTGTAAAATAAATTTCGTACAGTTATACTTGTTCCCTTTGGACACCCTGCTGTTTGTTTTTCTAGTATATATCCACCTTCTACCACTATTCTATATCCATTTTCTTGTTCTGCTGTTTTTGATACTAATTCTACATTTGCGATAGCTCCAATACTTGCTAATGCCTCACCTCTAAATCCCATTGATTTTACTTCTGATAATTCACTAGCATTTCTTATTTTGCTTGTTGCATGTCTTTCAAATGCTAATTCTAAATCATCTTCTGATATTCCTTTTCCATTGTCTGTAACGCGTATATATGATATTCCACCATTTTCTATTTCTATAGTTATATTTGTTGCTCCTGCATCTATTGAATTTTCTATCATCTCTTTTATTACAGATGCAGGTCTTTCTATTACTTCTCCTGCTGCTATTTTGTTGATACTTAACTCATCTAATAGTACTATTTTTCCCATTTAAAAGTGTTTTCCTTTCTTTTTATCTGTTTGTATTATATCTTCTATATTTTCTTGTACTCTTTCAATATTTTCTGTCTCTTCTATCTTTTGGATATTTTCAGTATTTGATATTTTTCCTGTGTTTGCTATATTCTCTATATTTCGTATTTTCATCATAATATCTTCAAAATTTATATCACTTTCTAAATTATTCTCTGTTTTTATCACACTTTCAGTCTCTATACCTTTTTCTGTATCACTTTTAATTTCGTTTTCTAGTCTTGGCTCTTCTTCTATTTCATTATGTATATTGAATTCATTTTCTAAATTGTTTTCTATTTCCTCATCTTTATTGTTAATTTCTTCTTTATTTGTTTTACTTTTGGCTTTCTTCATTTTTGCTTTTATTACAGCATATATGATTATTAAGATTACTATTACTATTAGTGCTAATATTATTGCTATTCTTTTTATCATTTCTTCTTTTTTTAGTTCACCAAATATATTATTTATTTCATTTTGATTTACTGTGTTTTTTATTACTGTTATTTGATATGTTGCAACTACAGTATTTTGTGAATCATATACTATTAATGTTATTAGGTTTTCTCCATTTTTTAAGTCTTCATTCCCTGCTACTACTACTCTGTATTTGTCTGATGTTGTTTTTGCATCTATTTCTAATGTTTTTATATCTTCTTCTAATATTGCTTCGTATTCATATGTATCTGTATCAAATTCTGGTTTTAGTGTTATTCCTGCTATAGTTAACTTTTCTATTCCTTCTCCTGGCTCGGTTACCTCATTATTCGTTGGCTCTTCTGGTACTTCTGGTTGTTCATCTGTTGAATCTTCTACTGGTGGCTCTACTGGCGCTCCTTCTTCTTTTCTTGTTACTGTTATTGTGTATTTTTTTGTGTTTCCTGCTTCTGCTGTTACTGTTATTGTTATTTTGTTTGTTCCTACTTTTAGTCCACTTACTTTTCCATTGCTTACTTTTAGTCCTTTTTCTGCTGTTATGCTTACTGTTGATTTTGTGTCTGATTGTTTGTACCACACTTCTATTTCTTCTATATCATTTGGCACTGTTGCTACATAACTTGTTCTGCTAGATTTGAAGTTATTAAAGTCATAATCTTTTGGATTTATTCCTAAATTACTTAAGTTAGCATTATTTGATTTTGTTGGTACCACAGGGTCATTTTCTTCCGGTTTTGGGTCTGGTTGAACTGTTTTTTGATTTATATTAACTGTTGTTGACTTATTTATTTTTATTGTATTTCCGTTCTGGTCTGTAATATCTCCTATTAAATATATTACATATGTTCCTACTTTTGATGTATCTAATTTAAGTGTATCAACAGTATTTCTTTCGCTTAAATCATCAGTTTGTGATGCATATCCTTTACTTGATATTCCTTCACCACTTACTTTTAAATTCCAAGCTGCTGCTGTAAAATTTACTGTTATTGATACATTATCTCCTACTTCTGCTGTTGCTTTTGTTGCTGTTATATCTGCACTTGCTGCTTCTACTTTAACTGTTCCTATAAATATGGCTAATATTATTCCAAATACAATTATTGATATTCTTTTTTTCATTTTTATTCCTTTCTTGTGTAAATATTTTAAATTATTTTATAATAAAATTACTATTTAATAATAAATGTCTTTGTATAATAAATAAATCTCCTGAATTTATTTCTCCGTCACCATTTGCATCCATCGCTTGTTTTACTTGATTACTTATGCTGTGTCCTGTTAATAAATATTTCTGTATACTAAATAAATCTCCTGAATTTACTTCTCCATCGCCATTTGCATCTCCTAAAACTGATATTATATATGTGTCATTTACAATATATCCTGTTGCTAATAGCATGCCTGAATTTATTATTACTCCATTAACGTTTTTTACTACGATATTTTGACCTATTAAGTTTGCAATATCTTGTGATGTTACTCCTGGTACAACTGTAATACTTTTATTTGTATAATCTACCTTAACTTTTTCATTCTTAACAATATTATTAGGTTGATCTGGCGTTTCTGGTGTTATAGGTACTAGATATAATTTATATTCTGGTAAATCATAATCATATGTTTCTCTTGCAACATATCCTTTTGTTCCATTTGCTTTCATTATATAGTCCCAATATGTTCCTCCAACTTTCTCTGTTGCCTTTTGTAATCTTGTAACTATTTCATCTTTATATAAAAGTACTCCACTTATCTTTGCACCATTAGGTGATTCTCTAACACTAATTGTACTATTTACATTTACTCTTACTAAGTCTGATGTTATTGTACCTGGATTTGATGTTGTATTTGGCTTTCTGCATATTTCGGATGGCATGTTTTCATATAATGGTATTATAAATGTATATGATGCTTCCATTTTTCCACTTTCTTGTAATGCCTGTCTGATTTTTACTCCCTCGTTTTGTGCTGCTAAGATATTTTGTTGATATTGATGCCAATATAGTCCATTTGTCTCTTCTACATCAAACTTCTTAAAATATATTGTATTTTGTCCTCTATTTATGTATCCATCTACAATAGTTGTCATTCCGCCCTCAATTGATTTTTCTAAGCTGTTCCATCCGTTTACTTTTTGCATATTCTAAACCATTTCTTATTACTTCATCTTTGTTACTTCCAGTTGCTCTTATGTTAAATATATTATAATATCCTTCATATCCTGGGTATGTTCCTGATACTGTTGAGCCTCCATTTGGTCCTTGCTCTTGCAGAGCTAATGCTGCTAAGTAATATGCACTTACATTATATTGGCTAGATACTGCTAATATTTTATTTATATATATTGGGTTGTCTAAAAATGTTCCTGATACCATTTGTTGTATTGAATTGTAGTCACATGGAATATATGTTAATTCCATAAATTGAAATACATCTGAAGTGTTTATTGAATTCCTTGGATCTATCATATATTTTAACGCAATTTCTGATGCACAGCGCCAATTTCCATTATCATATCTTTCATCTCCACATATTGCACATTTCCATTCTCCTTGCAAACTTGCTGATACTAGACTTCTTGGTGATGCTCCATGCCCTACATATTCATTTGCTATTACTTCATCTAATGTTAATCCCGTGTACAATACTTTAAATTTCCATGTTGGATGTTCATGTTGTAATGATTGTATCATTTGTTTTACACCTGGATATCTATTACTATCTATCCCATTTATATCTTCACTTATTGGTTGTGTAGTTGCTTCTACATTGTTTCCTAGTATTATATTGATTATTATAAATATCATTATGAATATTACATATTTCAATATTTTTTTCACTTGCATCTTATTTTCTCCTTTTTTCTTTTTGTATTTTTTGTCATTTTTACGAGTACAGTATATCATTTATGTTTTTTTTTATCAATAATTTATGCATATTTTTTATAGTAAATATGTAAATTTCTTGTGAATCTTTTATGAATATTAAAATAGTTATAAGTTGTCTAATCTCTTATAACTATTTATGCTTAAATTTCTATTCTATTACCAAATTTATTTTTTACTTTATTATTTAATAGACTATTTTCTACTGTTCCCAGTTTTGGGTCTTTTTCTAAAATACTTATAGATAAATCTTGTACTTGTTTTAGTATTGGTAAATCTTCAAACAAATTTGCTACCTTAAATTCAGGTATTCCATGCTGTTCTGTTCCAAAAAAGTCTCCTGTTCCTCTTAATTGTAAGTCTTTTTCTGCAATTAAAAATCCATCATTTGTTTGTGCCATTATTTTCATTCTTTCTATTGTATTTTGTCCTTTTCCTTCATATTTTAATATACAATATGATTTATATTCTCCTCTTCCTACTCTTCCTCTTAATTGATGTAATTGTGCTAGACCAAATCTTTCTGCATTTTCTACTACCATTATACTTGCATTTGGCACATTTACTCCTACTTCTATTACTGTAGTTGATATTAGAATGTCTATGTTTCCATCTTTAAATTCTTGCATTATTGCATCTTTTTCTTTTGCTTTCATTTTTCCATATACACATTCTACTCTATATTCACTAAATACTTCATTTTTATATTTTTCTACTAATGTTTTTACTGCCTTTAAATCACTTTCTTCGCTTTCTTCTACTAATGGGCATACTATGTATGCCTGCCTTCCTTCTTCTATTTGCTTTTTTATAAATCCATTTACTCTTTCTTCCGTATTTTTTCTTACTGCAAATGTGTCTATCTTCTTTCTGTTTGGAGGCAGTTCATCTATTATTGATATGTCTAAGTCTCCATATAATATTAAACCTAGAGTTCTTGGTATTGGCGTTGCTGACATTACTAGTACATCAGGATTTTGTCCTTTTTCTACGATTTTTGTTCTTTGTTTTACACCAAATCTATGTTGTTCATCTGTTATTACTAATCCTAAGTTCTTAAACACTACATTGTCTTCTATCATTGCGTGTGTTCCTATTAATATATCGATTTTTCCTGCCTCTAATTCTTCTAGAACTTCTCTTTTCCTTTTTGCTGTCAAACTTGATATTAATAATCCACATTTTATTCCTTTCTGTTCAAACATTTCTGTAAAACTTTCTAAATGTTGTGTTGCTAGTATTGCAGTTGGTGCTAATAATGCAACTTGATATCCTGATTTTACTGCTTTATATGCTGATATTATTGCTACTGCTGTTTTTCCAGACCCTACATCTCCTTGTAATAGCCTATTCATATTCTTTTTGCTTTCCATGTCTCTGTCTATTTCTTCTAATACTCTTAACTGTGCTTTTGTTAACTTAAATGGCAATAAATTTATCATTTCTGACATTTTTGCTTCTTCTTTAAATTGTATTCCGTTTCTATCATTTTTGTATTCGTTTTTTAGATATAATAAGGCTAGTTGCATTATTAATAATTCTTCAAATGCTAACCTTCTTCTTGCTTGTTCAAATTCACTTAGTTCGTTTGGAAAATGTATTTTTTTTATTGCTTCATTATATTTTAATAATTTGTATTGTTCTAAAATCCTATTTGGTAATGTTTCTTCTAGTTTCCCATATATTTCATTCATCCCTATTTCTATTATTTTTCTTAATGTATTTTGTGATAAATTTTTTGTTAATGGATATATTGGTATTATTTTTCCTGTATTTTTTGTTTCCCCTTCAATGTCATATGTTGGACTTGCTATTTCTATCCTTCCATTTTTGTTTGATATTTTTCCATAGAATTTATATTTTTTTCCTGGTGTGAATATGTTTTTTAAATATGTTTGATTGTACCATATTGCTGTGCATGTTCCTGTTTCATCTCTTAACATTAACCTACATATTGTCATTCTTCTTGTTCTTATTTCTGTCATTCTTGATACTACTACCGCTTCTATTAGTGTTTCTTCTCCATCTATGCATTCACATATTTTCTTTGTTTTACTTCTGTCTTCATATTCTCTTGGAAAATATGTTATTAAGTCTCCTAATGTATTTATATTTAATTTATTTAATAATTTTGCTCTGTTTGGTCCTACTGTTTTTATATATTGTACTTCTTTTTCTAAATTTATCATTCTTTGTTTTCTCCGTTTTTGTTTATTGTATCATACGATATACAATTCAAAATTCAATCCATCGGCACTTACTAATTTATACTCTATACCATCAATAAGACCTTCTATGGCTTCTTTAATAGAATCACTATGTAAATGCCCATATAAGCACTTTTTAACATTATACTTTTTCATAATATTCACAAAATTTAATTCTTCATCTTTAATAATTTTAAAATTATTAATTGGAGGATAATGCATACACACAATAATTTCTTTTTCAGTTCCGTATTTATTAATACCATCTTTTATAGATAATTCTAACCTTGCAAGTTCTCTATTCAATATTTTTTCATCCTCTTCTTCATCAATTGTACTCCACCCTCTTGTTCCTGCAATTATATAATTATCATATTCATATGCATTATTATATATAAAATCAATTGTTTCGAAACTATTTTCTTTTAAAAATCTCCTCATACTTGTTAATGTTGTCCACCAATAATCATGGTTACCTTTTAATAGAAGTTTTTTTCCTGGTAGGGAATTTAAGTATTCAAAATCTTTTTTTGTTTCTTGCAAATATGTAGCCCATGAAAAATCTCCTGGCAATAATACTATGTCATCACTTTTTACTTTTTCTATCCAATTTTTCTTTATCTTTTCTTCATGACCTATCCAATTTTCTCCAAATATATCCATTGGTTTATTCTGCTCAAATGATAAATGTAGGTCTGCTATTGCATATATTGCCATATTTTATCTTTCTCCTATTTTTAAGTTTGGTACTGCATTTAACTTTAAATCAGAAATATCTCCATTTATATATCTATAATATCCTGCTGCACCTATCATCGCTCCATTATCTGTACACAATTTTAAATCAGGCATATATATTTGTATACCTTGTTCTTGTAATTTCATAAATTCTTTTCTTATATATGAATTTGCCGATACTCCTCCTGCTAATGCTACAGCTTTTACTCCTGTTTGTTCAATTGCTTTTTTTGTATTTTCTATTAGTATTTCTGTTACTGTCTTTTGAAAACTAGCACATAAATCAGCCTTATTTATATCTGGCTGTTTATGATGTAAATTTATTATTGCTGTTTTTATTCCACTAAAACTAAAATCTAAATTGTCTATATGTGTTTTTGGTAGTTCTATATTTGCTGTTCCTGTTTGTGCTAATTTATCTATTTTAGGTCCTCCTGGATATCCTAGTCCTATTACTCTTGCTACTTTATCAAATGCCTCTCCTATTGCGTCATCTCGTGTTTTTCCTAATACCTCAAACCCACAATATTCTTTTACATGAACTATTTGTGTGTTTCCTCCTGATGTCATCATGCATAAGAATGGAGGTTTTAAATCTTTATGTGTTATGTAGTTTGCAGCTATATGTCCTTCTATATGGTTTACTCCTACTAATGGCTTATTTATTGCATAACTTAGTCCTTTAGCATATGATAATCCTACTAATACTGCTCCTACTAGTCCAGGTCCATATGTTGGTGTTATAACATCTATATCTCTAAATGTTATTTTTGCTTCTTGTAATGCTTCTTTTACTACTCTTGTTATTGCTTCTATATGGTTTCTTGATGCTATTTCTGGTACTACTCCTCCATATTTTTCATGTATTTTTATTTGTGTATCTATTATGTTTGATAGTATTTCTCTTCCATTTTTTATTACTGCTACCGCTGTTTCATCACAGCTTGATTCTATTCCTAATGTTATTATATCTTTCATTTTATCTTTTCTTCCTTTTATGTTTTTTCTAAGACTTCTTCTATTTTGATACATTAATAAATTATAATAGATTTATCCTATTCTAAATATAAATACTCCTAGATTTACAATTTGTTCTGTTATATTAGATATTATAGGTGATATTAACTTACCTGCTATTCCTGTTATCCATATGAATAAAAATATCATATAAAAGATTTGCTCATTGTCTTGAAACCAATACTTTGCTTTTGTAGGAAGTATTGGCAAAAATATTTTTGAGCCATCTAGTGGTGGTAATGGTATTAGATTGAATACTCCTAAGCCTATATTCATTATTATTGTTGAAGATATTAATGACATTATTACTGTTCCTACAGTTGAAACTATAAATGTCGCACTTGCAAATTTAACTATTGCACAATATATTAGTGTAAATACAATTGCTAATACAAAGTTCATTAATGGTCCAGCAAGTGATACTATCGCATCTGCTTTTTCCATTGACATTCTTCTGTCATAGTTTCTTGGATTTACTTGTACTGGCTTTCCCCATCCTATATGTGCAAATATTAGCATTGCTAACCCTAATGGGTCTACATGGTCCATTGGATTTAAACTTAGTCTTCCTTGTCTTCTTGGTGTATCATCTCCTAATTTGTCTGCTGCATATGCGTGTGCAAATTCATGGAATGTTATTGCTAATAACACTCCTGGTATTGATAGTAATAAACCTAATAGTGCTCCTTCTGTTGTTGCATAAGTAGATATTGTCCATAACACCATTATTCCTATTAGTATATATATTATTCTTTTGTCAAAACTAAACATTTATCTTTTTCCTTTCTCCTATTATATTTTATAATAAACTTATTCTGAAACTTGTTTATGGTCCTTCTTGCATTGCTTCCCATTGTATATTCGTTGGTTTGTTTTTTGTTGTACAAAATTCTATTGCAGCATTTATTGCAGATTCTATAGTAACAAAGTAAGTATTACTAAAAGAAACGGGATTGTATGGAATAATGATAGTTTCACCATTTGGATTCAAGTCATTATTATCATTAAGTGACTGCCATTGCTCATCTTTATTTATGTAATAAAGATAAGCATATTCCTCATTTGCTTCAATCCATAATTGTACTTCATCATCTTTGCTACCATGCTCACTAAAATAGAAATAATTGTAGTTGGAACAACCATTTCCTAAATCAAAACGCAATTTCATAATATTTCTTATTTTTTCAAAACTTTCACATTCCTCGTTTTGACTTTTTTGGCCATTGTAATATTCAACTTTCAAAATAGCACTCTCCTGTTCCTAAACTAGTTGTTTTCTAGTTCATAATTATATATTCCACATATTAATGATAGACGCAAGTAGTGTCTTTTCCTCTTTTGTCAGCTGATTCTTTTGTCACATTAATAGTATTTAATAATGTACCATCAAAATCAAAAAAGACAAATTTATATTCTTTCATTTTAATCTGCTCTCTAAATGAATAAGAAATTAAGCGATGTAAGTTTAAGAAAAAACTCCACTAGAAGCTCTTGGCAGATAAAACTTACATCGTTTAGTTTAATTGCACAAACTGCGGAAATTTAATCAAATATCTTTTGATGTGAAAAATCTCCATCATCATAAATAATTCCTTTTTTCATATTTTTAATTACATTTCTAATACGTATAATGGTGTTTTCTGGTAATTCATTTATATTAAACCATTTTAAATCATCACATTTATTTGGCTCCATTATTTTTGGAGTTCCTGTATATTTATTGGTTGTAAAAAATACATTGATATAATCTTCTTGGTATGGATGAATAATAGAAACTAATTCTAAATTTTTTTCTTGTATGTCTAAATTAATTTCTTCCTTAGCCTCTCTACATAGTGCCATTGATAGTGATTCTCCTTTTTCAAGATGACCACTACAAGCTGTATCATATTTTCCATCCATATATCCTGTATTACATCTTTCTTGAAGTAAAATCTGTGTTTGTCCTTCTATTTCCCTTGTTAATATTAAAAATACTGCTACTTTACTTTGATATCTTTCTTTCAAACTTATTTGCCTCCTTACATTAAAACTTTTCTATGGAGTTTTTAAACTTTATCTCTTATTCTTTTTTTCTTATTTTACTATATTTTCCTGAATATATCAATTTTTAAGTTGAAATTTCTATAAAATTTTAGTAAAATATATATAGAGACCCCCTCCCCAATAAAGAGGCAATTTTTAAGAGGGTATGAAATTGTGAATTATTATGCTGGACTAGGTCTTATTAAATGTCCAATTTCACAAACTGGACATAAATTAAAGTCTTTTCCAGACACTTTCTTTAGTATTTTGAGAGGGGAAATATTTTCTTTAGTTAACACTTTTGTATTTGTGAGAGATTTACAAAGTGTTAATTTTTTCGTTTTATTTCTATTTCCCAATAATCCAAAATGTCGTATCTTCATAAATCTAGGTGGCAGTATATGTAATATGAATCTTCTAATAAATTCATCTGCATCTAATACCATTGTTTTCATTTTATTTTTATCTCTATAATCACGCCATTTAAAAGTTACTTTTCCATTATCTATATTTAATATTCTACTATTAGAAATTGCTACTCTATGAGTATATCTTCCTAAATATTCTATTACACTATTTGCATTTTTAAATGGTGGCTTACAATATACAACCCAATCCTTAACATACAATGAAGATATGAATTTATCAAATTCTTGTGGTATTTTTAGTTCTTCAAGTTCTTTGTAAAAATCAAGCTTTTCTTGTTTCATGTAGTATATCAATTTTCCTCTAAATACTTTAGACAATACCTTTACTGGTATGAAGAATTTCTTTTTACTATTTCTCCATTTTCCCAAGCTATCAAGTCCCCCAGCTAGTACTATACAATGTATATGTGGGTGGTCTTTTAAATTTTGACCCCATGTATGCAGAATGGTTGTAAATCCTATTTGTGCTCCTAAATATTTTTTATCGTTTGCTAGTTCTTGCAATGTTTCTGATACTGTTTTAAACATTATATTATACATTTTTGTTTGATTGTAATATACAACTTTATTTAATATATCTGGTACTGTAAATACCACATGAAAGTATTGCACATTTAATACATTAAACTTTTGATTATATATCCATTTTTCTTTTGCTGATGTTTGACATTTCGGACAATGCCTATTTCTACAAGAATTGTAACTAATTTTTTTATGACCACAATGGTCACATATATCTTCATGTGCTCCTAATTGTGCTGTCCTACATTTTTCTATTGCATTTAATGTTTTCTTTACATATATTGGCAAATTATGTTTTTCTTTATATTGTTTTCCATATTGACTTAATATATCTTGTAATTCAGGCATTTTCATCACCTGACCTATACAATCTATCTAATGGATTTACAATGTCTTTTTCTACATTTGCAAGATGTAAATATTCCATTGTTGACCTTATTCCTGAATGTCCAAGTAATTTTTGTAAATGCAATATGTCTAATCCATTTTCTATTAAATCTGTTGCAAAATTATGTCTTAATCCATGTACTGTTACTTTTCTTGTTATTCCTGCTTTTTTTCTTATTTCTCTAAATGCAATTTCTGGACCTGATGGAGTATATTTGTCGTTTGTTTGTTGAGAAATGAATAGATAATTTTCCTTGTGCTTCGGTCTATATGCTTTAAAATATTCTCTTAATATTTCTAAATTAATTTGTGATAGCAAAGTATATCTATACTTGCTTTCTTTTCCTTCTCGGACTAATATTCTCATATTTTTACTATCAATATCTTGTATTCTTAAATTACACAGTTCTGATACTCTAAGTCCTCCACCATATACTGTCATAAACATAGCTTTATATTTTAAACCGCAATCTTTTATTCTCACAAGCCTTAAAAAATCTTTTCAGTTCTTCCTTTGTAAACATTTCTGGCTTATTCTTTTGTATTTTAAATAGAGGTATCCTCTTTAAATTTAATACTTTATTTAGTGTTGTTCCATACATAAATCGTACTGCACTGTTATATGTATTTACATCTCGTCTTTTGTTTTTACGTTCTTCTACTAGATATTTTAGAAAATCTCTAATATCATCTTCTGTTAATTTTTCAATATCTTTTCCTTTGTGAAATTCCATATATCTACTAACTCGCCAGATATATGATTTTTTTGTTTTTTCTGCTAAACCTCTAAATGTCATGTCTTCTTCCATGTGTTTTATTATTTCTTCATTACACATAAAAAACTCCTTTCAATAGATATTTGTAGACATAATCTACTTAATATCTATTTTAAAGAGTTTTTCTTGATATTTCAATACTTACAGCTTTTTAGATTTTAACTAGTAGCAATTTGTTATTTTTAGTGCTATACTAACTTAAACGACCACTGCGACAGCAGTTTAGTGCAATTACTATTTTTATTATAATGCAATTTTAATGCTACCCGATTAAATTTATTAAAATCCATTAAACTTTATTAATCTTATTGTTTATTTAATTTTTTATAAGCTACTGTTAATATCTCCTTATACTTTCCTTTAATAACTTCTTTATAAAATTCTTTTCTTATATTTGAAATTATATTAATTTCATCTATCAACTTAAAAATTTCATTCATATTAATTCTATCATACATTCTAATTAAAGCATTATTACAATCTTCATTTTTCAAACTTGTAATAAATTCAAAGTATTTTATTTTTGCACCATCATCTCTAATTGCAGATGATGTATTTTTTATACAATCTTGCATTTTTGAGTTATTTTCTAAACATTCTTGCATTTTTTCATCTGTGTATACTGAAAATAAGCAAGAGCCACAATCATAAATTGGTGCAAATGTTAATTTTTCATCTTTAATATTCTTTAAAAATCCCCAATTCCCATTGTGCCTATCTTCATTTCCTATTAAGCAATCAATTATAAACATATTCCAAAATTTTTCTTTTAATTTATCTAAATCTATATTGTAGATTCCTGTTTGTACTATATGAAATATGTCTTTTAATTCTCTTTTGAAAGGATTTGGCTCTATACTAGCATTTTCAAATTTTTCAAATTCAACTAATTTAGTATCACAATCTGTAAAATCTTCACATCCACAAACAATTCTTTCTTTTCCATCTTTATTGTAAATACCAAGTTCTACTTTTTGTGTTTCAAATCCACATAATTCAAATACTTTAGTACCTATATATTCAGAATATACATTATTTATATATGATATTTCTATCTTTGTTGATCTATTAGGATCTGGAAATTTAACTAAATATTTTTTGTTATTTAATATCATTGTCTTTTTCTTTTCACTACCAGTATATTCTGGTGCTATTTCTAAAGCTTTTGAAAAATCTAATAATTGCATGTTTCCCACTCCTTTTTTATTTTCCTATTTATTTGCTAATTCATTATCTACATACTCTCGTGCTTCTTCAATATTATCTGTTTCTACAAAGATATTTTCATTTTCGTCTTCAACAGAATATCTCGTATATTCTCCTCTTATATAACTATATATTATATAACCTTTATATCTTTCCACCAAATCATTATATCTTCTTCTCATTGGACCTTTACAAGTTATATCTTGAATTTCATATTCTTTAAAATTAAATTTCATAACTACTATTCTTTCTTTAAAATTTATTATTATAAAAAACAAAATAGGATATATTATTTATACCCTACTTGTAATGTAAATCTCCCTACTTAAGTGGCAAGGGTTTTCCAATTATCATTTTTTATATTATAGGATACTTTTATATTAATGTCAATTATATTTAACATTAATTTTATATATTATAATTCTAATTTCTCATTTTTGTCTCATCTTTTAGTACTCTCTGCTGAAATAAAATCAAATTTTTTTTAATTTTCCTTTATAGTGTTTACATCTCTATCTTATAAAAGCATAGTTTTCATTTTGTTAAATCTATATTCTCAATATTATTAATTGCATGTTTCATAATCTCTTTTTTTGTTATTCGAGAACTGTCTGTCGTCGCTCCAACTACCATATCAAAATATTTAAATATATCAAAATATTTTTATATTTTAATAGCAGTTTGTTCTAATTTAGCAGTTACTATAATTAATTTTTTTCCCTTTTTCTTTAATGTGCTTAACATTTCTTCAATTCCATTATACAACTCATTACATTCAACGGTATTTTCACTTTGGTATTTTCTATATAATTTTATAGCTTCTTCTATATCTTCATCATTCACATTATATTTCTTAAAAGATTCTCTCAATGGTGGACCGCAAAAAATATTTCCTATATTTTCAGCATCCGATACTAATATATTAAAATGTTTTAAAGCATATAGAGCTGATTCTTTTGTCCCATTAATAGTATTTAATAATGTACCATCAAAATCAAAAAAGACAAATTTATATTCTTTCATTTTAATCTGCTCTCTAAATTACTATTTTTATTATAATGCAATTTTAATGCTACCAACTTAAAAATTAGTAAAAACATAATAATTTTTTCATTTTAATTATTTTTATAAATTTTTCTATATAGTACAGTTTCAATACTTTTAAGTTCTTATTAAACTTTATTAAAACTCATTAACTTTTAATAAATTAATCAACTTCTTCTGACACTTGTTCTATTGTTAGTATATAACTTTGCAATTTTTCACTAAGTCTTTCTTGGCATTTTTTTAATACTTGAGTTAATTGTTCTAAACTTCCTGTCCTTTGAGCCTTATATAAAGCCTCTCTATATTCTTTATTATATTCATCATCAATAGCAATTAAATCAACATTATTCTCTAAACATTGTCTAAGTATAATAAATCTTCCTATTCTTCCATTGCCATCTTGAAAAGGGTGTATATGTTCAAATTTTTGATGAAAATCAGCTATAGCATGAATATCTTTTTTACTTTCTTTCCAATCTTCAAGTAAATTATAAATACTATTCTTAACTAAATGTGGTTCACACAATTTTAAGTCTGTCTTAGAAAGTCGATTCTCATATTTTTTCCATCTCCCTATATTATCTATTTCATCATCTACAGTTCCTTTTTTTAATAATCTATGCCACTGCCATAATAAATATTTATCAAGTGGTTCTTTTAATGTATTGACTACATTATCAAATAATTCTAATGAGTTCTTTGTTTCTATTACATCATCTAAAAAATGTTCACCGATTAACTTGTTTTTGCTCTAAAAGATCTATTAAATTTTCTTTGCTAAACGTACTTCCCTCAAGTTTATTTGAATGGTATAGATATTCTATTTTGATTGCTCATATACTGAATTTTTTATTTTTGATAATTTTTGCATAGTATTAATAGATATTTTCATATACTTTTCCTCCCTTCGTATTTTTACTTTTTGAAATTTTTATTATAAATTCAACAGTATATATAATATTATAATTCTTCTCTTTTAACTAACCTTTTGTATAGAATCTAGCCATTTCAAATTCACTATGAAATTGTAATTTTGCAGTTACTTTTAAATTTCTTTAATGATACTTTCTAAACTAGAAAAATCAACAAAATTAACTTTTTGATTATAAGTATCTATCATTGCTTTAACTTCTGCTGTTTTCTTTTCTTCTGGTAGTCCTTTTGCTTTTTTATAAAGTAAACTCATCATTGTTTTATGAGCAAAATTTAATTTTGAATAATCTATTCCACCTCTTAAATGATAAATAGATGCTTTTTCATATATTTCATTTGAAAGTTGTCTTTTCATACCATTTTCTATATTACTTGTATTTTCTATATCCATAGGGTCTGCTAATCCAACTGTTGCAATTATTATTTTCTTATTTCCATAATTAGATATTTTTTTGAAAGTTTTAGCCATTCCTAAAACTCCACCTGCATAAAGTCCACCTAGATAAATAATTTTATCATACTTATTTATATCTTTTATTTCTTCAAACGATATTGCTTGTATTTTAGTTATTTTTGATAATTCCTCTGCATACATTCTTGTTGTTCCATATTGAGAACCATATATTATAATTTCACTCATATAAATCTCCTCTATTTATTGTAATTTAGCGAATACTTTTATAATCAATATTGGCTAATTTTGCTTGCTTACACAAATCCTTTGTTTGTATTTTATATTGTTTTCCATCTTTTATTGTATAAGTTCCACATTGTCTAAATTCAAAACTAACCTCTTTTCTTATACATTGCTCTCTAATATCTAAAGCCCACGAATAATCAAATATTCTAGCATTTATATCAGATTCTCCACCAACTACTACAAGTTCTATATTATCAAGATATTTTTCTATATATATTTTCTCTAATAATGGCTGTGCTGTTATACATTTATGTTTTATTGGTAAATCTTTAAAAATTGATAACTTATAATCAGCATTTTTTTGATTTTCAATAGTACAACATACAACTACATTATCATATCCATCATTCCAGTCATTTGGAATACATTTCATAAATCTATCAATTCTTTTTGTTAGAAACAGAAAAGTACAGTCCTGCCTTTCTTTAATCATTTTCCAACAGTCATTTCTCCACTCGTCTGCTTCTTCAATAAGAAAATCTGTAGAAAAACATAAATAAACAATTCCAGATTTCATTTTATAATTGCCATTTTTTAATTTCTCTATTGGCTTTTCAAAGTCTTTTGTTTTTATAATTTCATTTGTATCTACTTTTCTTTTAAAATCTCCTTTATGAATATAGCAATGTAAACAACCATCACTACATTTCTTACATCCTCGCCAAGCGTTCCACATTGCCATATTTATACCACCTTAAAATTTTGATTTTTCATAATTATAAGGAATACTTGTTCCTACAACTACATCTTCTATTTTTTCAATAATTAACCAATCATCCATATTTCCTTGATGGTCAAAATCTAATGCTGTAATTTCTCCTACATCTTTAAATTCAACTAAACACAAACATTTTTTGTGCCATCTTTCTTTTTGCTTATCAGTTAGTTGTAATTTACTATTATTATCTTCAATAGTTTTTGTTATTTCTTCATCACTTAGCTTTACATAGTTTTGAACATCTGTTACAACTGCTTTTGCTGTAATCTTTTTTGTTCCTTTTTCCATAAAATAAAGTGTTTCGTCTTTAAATACTCTACTATGTGGTATTTTTCTTCCTGCTGCACCTCTTATAATCATTGTTTTACTACCATCTATAATCTTATTTAATTCTTTTGATTTATCATCACAATATACTAAATGCACCATAATTTTACCTCATCTTTCTAATTTTAAGTTGTATATCTAATACTTTTTTATTAATTTTGAAATTAAAGCTCTACAAGTATTCATTTGAATACAAGCATAAAAATTATTCGTTACTTCTTTACCTTTCCCAATTGTTGTTGCATTATTTGCATCTTCTTCCGTTTCCCAAAGAACAAAATCAGTCCAGATATTACCTTGTAAGTAATGCTCCCAAGAGATAAATCCCTTTGCTTTAGAAATAATTTCATCATGTAATTTTTGCGTTAATTTTACAAATTCCTCTTCACTTACACCTTTTTTAAGTTTATATGAAAATATCCATGCTGTTTTATTCATATATAAATTCCTCCCTACAAATTACTATTTTTTATTATAATTCAATTTTAATGCTACATCACCAAAAATATAGTAATCTTTTGTCTTTACCATTTTGATAATATTTTGTATATTAGTACATTTTTCAATGCTTTTAAGTTTTTATTAAACTTTATTAAAACTCATTAAGCATTATTAAGAGGTTTCATTGAACTTTTTATCAAGTTCTTTGTAACCTGCTTGATTGTTATTGTTTCGGGCATTTTTTAATGTTCAAAAACTGCTATTTTAATGCTACCCGATTAAATTTATTAAAACTTATTAAACTTTATTAGTAATTTCTTTCTTTAAATTTACAGTACATACTATATCATATTTTAATTGAAAATTCAATTAAATATCAGTATTTTTTCAAAAACTGTATTTTAAAAAATAGAGTTAATTTTTTCAATTTCTTTTTCCTTAAATTCATGAAATACACTTGTATATGTATTTAGTGTAACTTGTATATCTTTATGTCCTAATATTCTTTGTAAAACAACTGGACTTACTCCGTTTTCAATACATCTCGTTGCAAATGTATGTCTTAACATGTGCGTATTTACTTTACTTTTTGTTATATTACATTGATATATTGTTTTAGTCTTTCTTCCACCTTTTATTCCTACCTTTTTCTTATAAACCCTAATATCTGCATTTTTGCATAATTTTTGAAATCTCGAATTGAAACTCGTAGCGTGTATAAAGTTTCCATTTTTTAAAAATAGAAAACCTCTCTTTTTATCAATTTGATATTCTACTAATTTATCGTATAAAGTATTTAGTATAGGTACATCTCTCATTCCTGCATAAGTTTTCGTTGTATTTTCTAATAAAATTCTTCCTTTATCAACATGGCTTAATGTTTTTCTTACATATATTTTTTTGTTTTCAAAATCTATATCTTCTCTTTTTAGTGCTAATATTTCACTTATTCTCATTCCTGTATATATAGCTATATAAAATACTATTGTATAATCATCATACCCTTTGTCTAATTCTTTTATAAACCTTTCTTCCTCTTCTACTGTTAGTGCATCTATTTCTTTTGTTGGTTTACTAGATTTAGGTTTCATTATATATCCCTTTAAATCAAAAGGATTCTTATCTACTATATCTCTAATCCTTGCTTCATTAAAAGCACCTTGTAATTGTTGCCATACTTTTGTGATTACTGATTGTGAATACGAAGTAAGAGTTTGACTTTGCATATTTATTATACTTCTAGTAACATTTTGAATTGGAATATTTGCAAAAGGTAATATTTTCTTCATTATATCTATCGATTCTCCAATTCGTATGTATGATGCTCTTTTTATAGAATTAGTATTATATTTTAGTTCTCTTATTTCTTCAGCAATATCTACTATTGATAACTTATTTGTTACATCTGTCCCATCTTGCATTTCTCTCTGGATTTGCTCCATTTTATCTTTTACTTCTTTTCTTGTATCTCCATAAAGGCTTTTTCTTATTTGTTTTCCATTTCCATCTCTTCCTAATGTAACTTGTCCTACCCATTTCTTTGTTGCTTCTGAATAATAAATAGTTCCTTCTCCATTACCTCTTTTTCTCATTGTTCTTGCCATAATTTCCTCCATTTCAAAAAAGAAGATTACTCAAACATTCTTGCAGCAATTTTTTCTAACATCATTTTTTTAGTTTCTTCATCTACACAAAATTCATATATGAATACTGCTCTTTTATCTGCGATTAAATTTGCTCCGCAGTTTTTTATTAGTGGAAAACCATAACTATGAAATCTCTCTCTTGCTTTCACAACTCCTATTCCTCTCCAATCAGAGTATATTTCTGGAGTTATTGTGTCTGGTAAATCTTCAAATTTTATATTTGATTTTTTTACTTTCATCAAATCCTCCTAACTTTCAAAAGTTAGTCTTTGATGTAATCAAAGACTAACCCATTTTTTTTATTATGTGAAATGTGCAAATTCAAAAATCTCAATGATTTCATACATTTGACAATTCTCTATTTTCTATCTTTAACATTTTCTGCTTGTTTTTCAACTTCATCTGGAGAATATAAATCAATAAGTGTTAAGATATATTTTCCAAATTCCTCGTTTGAAATTTCCAAGTTCCCTGTATGTTTTAGATATTCTCTTGCTACCATTCCATAAGATGCAATTTGATTTCTCGTAACAAATTCTGTTTTTTCTTCTATTCCCTCTCTATGTGGCACTTCTTTTTTGATTTTCTCTAAATCTATTCCTAATGAAATAATAAGAGCTTTATCTACTTTTCTCAATTCTCCAATATCTAAAGCACCTATATAATATTTTAATCTTGATTTGTCTATTGCTCTGATTTGTTCTGTCAAAACAAGTGAATTTTGTTTTAGTCTATCTTTATACCCTTTTATATACACATGAGTTGGTATAATCGATTTTGAATTTACTTTACTTGTTATTGGTGCAATTATAACAGTTGGACTATGCTCATTTCCTATATTGTTTTGCAATATTACTACTGGTCTTACTCCTGTTTGTTCACTTCCTACATAAGTTTCGTCTAAAGCTGCATAATATAAATCTCCTCTTTTAATTTCCATTTTATTTCTATTCTCCTTTTTTTCTTTATAATTTTTCAAATATTCCATTTGTTCTTGATCTTCCATTATTTTTTCTTCTTCTGTTTTACTCATACTCGCATATAGAATCATTAAATATGTAAATATTGTGATAAGTATAAGTAGTATTAAAAATATAATTAGTAAAATATTCATTGTTTTATTTCTCCTTTTTTATTCAAAAAGGCTACCTTATAGATTAGATAGCCTTTTACAATTACTTTCTATCTTCTCCTAAAATTCATTAAACGGCAATTAGCTAAATTGCTCCACAGGACTTCCACCTACCTGCTTTCAACAGATTTGTTCTCAATGCGTGGGACGGTTTTATCTCGCTCGTGCTATGACTAAACAAGTGTATCATTATACCTACTACTTGTCCTCGCCTTATAAGTGGCTATCTTATATTTAAGTAAAGTAATTTGTGAGATTACTTTTTAACTAGCTCGAATAGTAGGAATGTATTTAATGAATTGTTATTTAATTTTCAAAGTTCATGTGGAATAAAAATTCCTCTCATTTCTCCTGTGAAAAAATGAGAGGTTTGTAGGATTAAATTTTTAAATTTTTATAAATTTTTTTAATTTTTCTAAAATTCTATCTCGTTTATCTTGAATTGTAGTGTAATGTTTGCCTACTATTGCAGCATATTCTCGCAATGTTTTATTTTCAAAAAATAATGCTTTTATTAGTTTGTATTCTTCTTCACTTAATTGTAATAAAGCTAATCTTAATTTTTCTATTTCATTTTTTCTTTCAAAATTAGCTTCTACATTATCTATTGGATTTGAAATTATATTTTTTAATGTAGCTCCATTTTCAGTTTCATTATCATAAGAAACTAAATTCATCTTTCTTGATACTCTATCTAAATACTTCTGTCTTTGTTCCTCATACTCTATAATTTCATAATCTTTTTTTGACACTTCTAGCAAAACATCATCCAATTTAATAAATTTTTTTTTCTTATATGTACTGTATTTTTTTCGTTTTTCTTTAAGTTCTTTATATGTAATTTCTTCATAAATTCCTTTTTTTAATTTTATAAAACATTTTGCATTATCTTGCATTTCTCTTTCCTCCAATCAATTCGTTTTTGTGAATTGATTGGTAGGTGGGCTACGGCAATGTTTTTCTTTTAGAGCATAAAAAAAATCAAATATACAACGCATAATTGCACATTTGATTTGAAATAGGCACAAATATCTAATATTTACATTTTTTAATGTAAATACTTGTGAAATTACTTTTACATTTTTACTTGTACCCCTCCCCATATAAAAAACTCCTTTACAGAATAGTGCCTAAACAAAATTCTTAAAGGAGTTTTGAATAATTAAAAAATAAATCAATACTATAATCAAAGTCTAAAATATGTACTTGTAATTATCTTGTGTTTTCTCTATATCTTTTGAATCGCCTCCCTTTTAAGACTTTGATTAAGTTGCTTGCATTATATAGAATTTTACTTTTCTAATGTCAAAAAAGGGGGAATATGGCGAAAAAGGGCGAAAAAAGGCTAAATTTTCTTTTACTATTTTTTCCATTTTGTATTGTGTTTACATAATTTTTATGGTATAATGTTATCGAATTTATAATATAGACATTTGTAGGAGGGTTTCCAGATGCAGAAAGTCCTTATTGCTAATCCTAATGTTGAGCAAAGAATAAGGCTTTGTCAACAGCTTGCAAATGATAAAAGGTTAGAAGTAATAGAAACAGCTGATGGAAAAACTGCTTTAGAAAAATATCTTGATATTAAACCTAATGTATTAGTTTTAGATTCTTGCCTAAAAGATATAAATTGTATTGAAATAATTGATAGATTATCTACAAATATTGCAGATAAGAAAAATAACAACATTATATTAACAGCTCAAAAAGAAGAAAATTTGAACTTGTCTAATGCTGCTAGAATATACAAGGTAATATATGATGATGAAAATTTTAATGACTTTTATAGTACAATTAACGAAATGTATCTTTTTGGAGAATATGAAGAATTAACTAACGAGGAACTCGATTTATTATTTTTGACATTAAAAATTCCTTTAAATTCAAATGGAACTAATTACATAAGAGAAGCTATTTTTGAATGCTACTACTACCCTGACTTACAGAAAAAATTGAAAGATATTTTTACTATAATTGGACAAAGACATAACAAGCCTAATTCGGCAATACGATCAAGTTTTAGAACTGCATTAGAACGATTAAATATGTATAGAGATACTATCAACTGCCCTATTATGCAATATTTTGATATTGAAGAAAATATAACCCCAAAAGATTTTTTAGAAATTGCAGTAATGTATTTACATCTACAAAAAGGAAAGAAGAAATAAGTTTTGTAAAAACCTATTCCTTCTTTTTTAGTTTATGCGTTCTCTTTTAATTCTTTATACCCTTGCATTATATTGTCTATTTCCATATTGTTTATTGGCTCTGATACAAATGTATTCAAATTTCTTCCCATTAGATTATATGCTGTTTTCATATATTCATCACTAACATTATCACTTGTAATTATATTGAATATTGGCACATTATCTTTTAAACTTTTTTTTGATTTCCTCATTATTTCCATACTGTCCATATTGTCTAAATTCATTTTTGCAAAAACCATTTCTGGCTTTGATTCTATAATTTTGTTATATGTTTCTTTTCCGTCTGCTGCTGTGTCTACTAATTCAACATAGTCTAAACCTTTTATTGTATCTGCTATTTTATTTCTTATTTCTTCGTTATTATGGGCAATTAGAATCTTTATCTTTTTCATTCTATTCTCCTCTAATTCATACATAAATTCTACTGGATTTTGGTATAGTGCATTTCCCTTTTTTACATCTACACCATGTTCCGTTTTTATTATATCTCCATTTGCTATTAGCAAAGTATATTTATCTTCCATGTCCTTTTCTTGTCTAAAGTCTGTTTCTCCTATATTTCCAAAATTTCTAAATACATTTTTAGTTTGCTCAAATTCTGTGTCTGTTATTGCAAATTCGTCTTTATTTTTCTCTGCTGTTTCTCGAAGTGGCATAAATTTAAAGAACTTCCACTTGCTAATATTATAATTGTTTAGGAACTCTCCTAGCTGCTCCATTTCATTTATATTTTTCTTGCTAACTACTGTATTTATATTTACTTTAAGATTTTTGTCTTTAACATAGTCTAGTATAACTTTAACCTCTTCAAAATGATTTCTACCTCTTCCTAGTTCTTCATTTGTATCATCATTTATTGTATCTAATGACAATGTCAAAGAATCTAAATAATCTAAAATCTCTCGCATATTTTCATTTTGTGCTAGTACCATTCCGTTTGTTATCAATTTATTCTTTATTCCATTTTCTTTTGATATTTTTAATAGTTCTTTTAAGTTTGGATATAGTAGTGCTTCTCCCCCTGTCCAAGTAATGTTGTTTACTCCATCTTTAATCAAATTATTTAATATCTCTTTATTTTCTTCATAAGTAAGATCGTTAATACCTAAAAATCTGTGGCAATATTTACAATTTTGATTACATTTTGTTGTAATATTCCAACAAACTCTCTTTTTTTGCATTTTTAACCTCTCTCTTTCTTTGAAATTGATACATGAATATTATATCTTGTAAGATTTTTCCTGTCTATTCTCAAATTTTTAATCGCTATTAAATATTTTTTAACGCAAAAAAAGAATACCCCTTGTTTTAAGGATATTCTACCTATCTTTTCATATTCGTTTATTACTTATTTTTTAAGTATTTCTTTATAAATTTTTTATCTACTTGTGTTAGCATATCTTTTATATATACTAAATTTATACTCAACTCTGGCAATTCTATTGGCAATTCAACTTCGTATAATTCTCCATTTTCTAATTGCTTCTTGACAGCTTCTTTCATTACATAAGCTATTCCTAATCCATTCATTACAGCTTCTACTCTTATTTCTGTTGTATCACATTTCATATTTGGTTTTATTTTTATTTTGTGTTCTTTTAGAACTTTAAATAAATTTTTAGTAGAATTTGTATTGTCAAAATTTAATATATATCGTAAATCTTCTAGTTCTTTTACATCTTCAATTTTTAGTGGCTCTTTCGCAACAAATATATTGCTTACTTTCTTTAATTCTTCTATTACAATTCCATCTGTTTCTGTTGGTATAACATCTGTTATTACAAAATCCAATTTATGATTCTTTAACATCTCAAACATTTCATTTGGAACTGCACCACAAGTTAACTCTACATTTAAGTTTGGATAATCATTTTTAGCTGCTTTTATATATTCCATTAAGTAATAGTTCGTTAAGTGTGATTGACACCCTATATTTACTGTGCCATTAGCTAAATCATTTTTTTCTTTTATTACTTTTTCTGCAAAATCAAATGAAGAAATACTTTTATTTACAATTTCAAATAATTGCTTTCCCTCTTCTGTTAATTTTACTCCATCATTTTCTCTATTAAATAGTTTTACATCTAGTTGTTTTTCTAAATTTTTTATCTGTGTACTAATATTAGCTGAAGTAAAACCTAGTTTTTCGCCTGCTTCTGCATAACTTTTAGAATTTGCTACTGCACAAAATATTCTATACAGATTATAATTTATGTTAGACATAATAGCACCTCTCAATCGCTATTATTGTATCATATTATGTAAATAAAGTAAAGAGTTTTGCCCTATTTCTAGGCAAAACTCCATGTATTATTTGTTATTTTGTTTTGAATATAATAAATCTGCTTTTCTAATATCAAACTTTGTTCCAATTTTTAGGTTAAGTGTTTTTACAAATTCTATTAGCTGTTCTATATTTTGTTCTGCATTTTCTACTTTCTTTACTTCTAGCTCTATAAATATTCCTAAATCTTTAACATCTTGAATATATGCTATAAACTCATCATTCTCATACATATAATTTTTATCAATCATATTTAAAAATCTTGTATAACCTAATATATTCAAATGCTTTTCTGCTTCTTCTATGCTCATAACTTTTAATACAGACTTTTCTGTACTTATCTCAAACCCATTGCTATTATGATTTCTTCTTTTACAAACTATCTTTTTGTCATCTTCATTAACATATCTAATAATTAGTGTATCTGTAATTCTTCCATTTTTAGGTGCAAATTCATTAGTTCTATCATTTTTCATATATATATCATCTAATGTAAATTCTTCTATATATTTGAATCCTTTTTCTTCTAAAACTTTAACAATAGTTGATATTTCTTCAAAGACTTCACAAGTTATTTCTATATCTTTTATAAACTTTGTTTCTTTTTTATCACTATCATATATTCCTACTTTTTCTTCTAATAGTTTAAAATTACAACTTATATCCACAAAAAATTTCTTTTTATCTACTGTTACCATTTTATATAATTTCTTTGCCACATTTCTTATTTTTTCTGTATTTTGTTGTATAAAATTGTTTTGTGCCATTAACAAGTTTTTATATTTAATATCTTTAATTAAATTAAAATCTATTGGTGTTAGTACATCTCCTACAACTGGAATCATATTATTGAATCTAATAATTCCATAGTCTTGTCCTATTTTTATGTATGTTGGATTATCACTATATTTTTTGTGTGTACTTTTAGGCGAGAATAAAGGTGCAAAATATTTGATATTATCTATCTCAATAATAACACCTATATATGGTCTTTTTTGATTTTTATTGTATGGAACTTTATCATCAAATTGATATAAATAATCAATATATTTATCATCTATGTTATAAAATTTTAATCTATCCATATTCTCTCCTTTAACAAAAATTGTGGGATGCTTATATAAAAACACCCCACATAGTTTTTATCGCTTACTTAGGGCTAAGCTACTCCCATTTTTTATCTTCACTTAGGGCTTGAATACTCCCATTTTTTATTGTCAACTTTTGGCTTGACTACTCCCATTTGAAAATATTTGCATATTTTCTTTGTTAGTATATTCATTATACACTATTTTTATGCTATTGTCAAACACAAAAATTACAAATTTTCTACATTTTTTATAAAAACAAGTCTGTTTCTAACTCTTTATCTGTCTATATCATCCATAGAACTACTTTTATCAATTTGATGTAATTGTTCTAATTGTTTTTCTGTAATATTTATTACTTTACCACAACAAGGTTTAAAATCTTTATTTCCATAAACGAGCCAAATAATATTTTCTCTTTTTAGATCTTCCTTTGGCATAGTTCCAGGACAAGGATAACCATCAGTAAAAACAATTTTGTTTATTTCTCTTTTTTTAGTAAATGATCTAACTGCTAAATCCCAATCTTCTGTCCATGCTGAATGTCCTCTAGCTCCTCTAGGTATAGTAAAATTATCTATGTCTTTTACATTTTTTATATCTACAAGTCCCCAAAATTGCTCATTAAAGCATCCTACTCTTAGTTTTGATTGTTCTAATAATGGTTTTAGTTGCCTTAGAAATGATTTTACTAATTCTAAATCTACTGAGCCAGAAACATCAATCATAACTTCTGTTTCAGCTTCATCTTCAATATCATTTTCTTCTAATCTATATGCATAATTATTTTCTGCAATAGAACGCCTTTGACTCCAAATTGTTTCTGTTTTTTCTACTTCTCTTCGTAATAAAAGTTTCCAATCAATTTCTTCTTTACTTTTTCCTATATCCCCTAATTCTATTGTTCCTTTATCGGTACTTCGTATATCTTTTTCAGTCTTTTCGCGTCTAGATTTGAATTTTTCTCGTTTTTCTTTTCTATTATCTTCAAATTCTCCTTTTTCATCAAAATCTATATCTGTATGTTCTTCTCCAGTTTGCTCTTGTTCTTGTCCCTGTTCTTGTTTTTGCGAATTTTCATCTTGCCTTTGTCCTTTCTTTTGAGAATTTTGCTGCTCTTTAAATGCTTCTTCCCATAAACTATGGTCATCTCCTTGACTTTTACTTTTATCTGAATTTTGATTTTCAGTTTGCTCCGCATTTTCATTATTACTATCTTGTTCTTGATTTTGCTCATTGCCTTGTTTATTATCTTGTTCATCGCTCTGTCCACTTCCTTGCTGATTATCTTGCTCTTGTTCTTGTCCATCTCCTTGTTCTTGGTCTTGGTTTTGATTTTGATTATTCTTTTGCTCTTGTTCTTTCTTTTCTTTTTCTTGCAATAATTTTTGATAAAATTCTTCTGCTGAATAATCTAGTGCTTCTGGCATGTTTACATATCCTTCTTTAATTGTAAATCCATCTCTTTCTAAATTTGCATTTATAATAGCATCAGTTGCTATATTCCAAAGTTCTGGATCTCTTTTTACTCCACTTTTATCCTTTAATCTATACATGTGCATAAATTTTATATGCATTATTTCATGTGCTATTGTAAATAATCTATCATTCTCACTTAAACTTGCAAAATAGTTAGGATCAACATATATATTTTTTCCATCAGTTGCTGCTGTATGATATTTCAAGTTGTCTTTAAATTCAATATTAGCTACTGCTATTTCACTACCAAATCTAGGATATTTTGCTAGCATTTTCCTTTTTGCATCATAAATCAAATCTGTATTAGCACTCATTTATATGCTTCTCCTCTCTAAAAATTAACTACCATAATTTTTATGGCTAATTATTCTCTTTCATGTTCTTCATTCATAACTTCTTTAGAAACTCTTGTTAAATACGAACTATACATTTGTCCTATATCTGTATATGCTGCTATTCCATCTTTTGCATATTCTTCTGTTTCTTTTCCTGTATGTAATGCTAAAGACATTTCTTGCAGTTCACTTATTTTCTCCATCTTTCTTTCATCATTTCCAGCCCAATATATATCATATATTGATAAATATTCTGGATCACAATGTTTTCTTATGAATTCTCTACAACTTTCTACTTGTGTTTCATCTGCTGTTATCAATGCTGTCATATATGCAAATCTTTCGCTTATATCTCTTGGTAAGTCTGCTTGTGTATATCCTTCTCCCATTCCTTTTGTTACTTCTTCTGGAGTCAATGTTGGAAGGTTATAAAAATCAAAAAATTCTGCTGACCATTCTTCTCTAAGTTTTGAGCTTATTGACCTTTGGATTATATCTTCTACATCTTTTCCTTCATATTTTCCTTGTTCCAAATTTCTTTCAAAATTATATAAGGTATTTGAAATTGATGTCCAACCACGAGGATCGTTTGTTCTTCCTTTACATCCATTTCTATCTAAATGTTCTTCTCCTACATCTGGCTCTTCGTAGAAATATCCTATGTCTTGTATATCTTCGCTTTTTCCAGAATTGTTGTATTTTGATAACATATATCCTATTACTGATGGGTGTATTTTTTGTGGAATTGCATATTCTGTTATCCATTCTCCTACTTTTGGCTCCATATCTAGGATATGGTCAAATCTTTTTTCTAGTGGCTCTGCTAAATCTTCTGCTACACTTGAATATTTCTTTTGGTTTCCTGTTGCTACAACTACTACATTGTCTGGTAATTTTAGTCCTTTTCCTATCTCTACCATTCTATTTAATACTAATGTATATACTAAACTTTGAACTGCTGGTTTTACATTTAAAAGCTCATCTAACATTATTACAACTTTTTTATCGCTTTCTTTTGACCTTTCATATACTGTATCTGCTACATCATATATATTTTGTATATTTTCTTCAACTAATTTTCTTTCTTCTTCTGTTGCTTCTTGCATAATAGCTGTTTTTGCAAAGTCTGGTGGTATGCTTTGTCCTGTTTGTAAATTTACTGATCCTACCACTTTTTCTGGGAACATGTTATTTGTTAATTTCATATAAATTAAGTCTGGATATAATGTTTTTATTCTTTCTGTTTTTCCTATTCCAGATGGTCCTCTTAATAATACTGACTCTCCTGCTTCAATCCAATTTTGTATTATTTCTGTATCTGTCATTCTGCTTCTATCAGCAGTTTTTGTTTTGTCTGGATTTAATTTTTGTAATCTAGATTTTCTTGGCTTAAATTCTTCTGTTTCTTCTGTTTGCTCTCCTAATGTTATTGTACCTCTTGATTGTTCTAAATCTCTTGCCAAATATCTATCCATAAATGTTTTTATATCTGTTTTATCAAAATCTCTTGTATGATAATTACTCTCTTTATTAAATTGAACTCCTGCAAATATTAGTTTTTCAGTTATCATCATACGAGATTTTTCATCTACAATCCATTTAACTGGAGAAACTTCTATCCATACATTATCTCCATCTTTATATTGTTCTCCATTTGAAAGTGTAAAGTTACTTCCATCATAATATGAATTAGCTTCAACTCTTACATATCTTTTTCCATTATATTCATATTCTTGATGAGTTTGTGGCTCAAATGTTGTATCATATTCAGTGTATCGTGTTGAATCTGTTGTATAACTATTTCTTGTTTTTGAAAGTCTGCCACTTTTATATTCTCTTTCTAATTTTTCTTGCATCTCTTTTGATACTGCTTTTTGTGGATAATATCCATACTCTACTTCAAGAATACCATCTCTTGCTCTTTTCCCACTCTCTCCGTTCGTGGGGATATTAGAGATTGATGAGAACGGCAAAGCTGGGCGAGCCCCACCATTGCGAGTGTTAACATTGTAGTAATCGCTATCACCACTATCGTAAACCACGCGCGCGTCATTATCTCCGTCATCTGACTTTGTCCAATACCAACCTGTTCTCCCCTCTAAAGAACTATCATTATCTACATGATAATCAGAAACCCATCCACCAAGCAATACAGAAAAATCTGTTATGGCTGCCTGTGTTCCTCTTTTTTCTAATATATCTAATTTATCATTACCAAAGCATTGTTCTTCGGTTAAAAAAGTAAAATTACTCATATACTACTCCCTTATATTTCTTATGCTAATTACTGTAGCTTAAAATGCAATAACACAGAAATTATATAGCTCCTTTGAAATGTTTTTTAATCCTTCTCTATCTTTAACAGTTAAAACTACAATCATATCTTTTGGTAATTTATATCCATAAAATTCTCTATCTTTAACTATTTGATAATATTTATTTTGTGTACTTTCATTCAATTTGTCTATTTCAGATATAATAAAATAATCAAGTTCTTCTTTATTAGAGATTTTCTCTTTAAAAATTGTAAGCAATTCACTATCATTAGAATCAGCATTCACAATAATTTTTGAATCTAATTCTTTACAATCTTCATTTTGTATTACAACACAGGTAGCAAGGCATCCTTTTTGTAATTCTATCAATTCTTTATTAATCATATTAAATTTTATCCCCTTTCGTAATACTAAAAAAACTCAATATTTTATTAAGAAACTTTTTTAATATATTTTCTTTTTTATATTCTACTATATTTTTTTCTATCACATTTTCATTTTGAATTATTTTATTTTCTTTTTTGTTTTTAAAAATATCATTTACATTATATGTTTCTTTTATTTTTTCTTTTTTCATATTGTTTTCATGTATTATATTTTTATATTTTTCATGTTCTTCTTTATTACACCACCATGTAATATATATAAAGCCTAAAAGTTCTTTAGTTTGTTTTCTTAAATTAAAGCCATTGATTGGCTGTTCATGATTAAATTTAGATTTATAGCTTTTACTTGAAATATCAGTTAAAAACTTTATAAAACTTTGTGGTATTCTTGCAACATCTTCTTTATTTGTATGATTTAGTATGTCTAATACTTCAACTGCTGCTTCACTATATTCAGCTTCTCTCATTTTCTTCACTCCTAACTTCTTCTTTAGAATCTCTTGTTAAATACGAACTATACATTTGTCCTATATCTGTATATGCTGCTATTCCATCTTTTGCATATTCTTCTGTTTCTTTTCCTGTATGTAATGCTAAAGACATTTCTTGCAGTTCACTTATTTTCTCCATCTTTCTTTCATCATTTCCAGCCCAATATATATCATATATTGATAAATATTCTGGATCACAATGTTTTCTTATGAATTCTCTACAACTTTCTACTTGTGTTTCATCTGCTGTTATCAATGCTGTCATATATGCAAATCTTTCGCTTATATCTCTTGGTAAGTCTGCTTGTGTATATCCTTCTCCCATTCCTTTTGTTACTTCTTCTGGAGTCAATGTTGGAAGGTTATAAAAATCAAAAAATTCTGCTGACCATTCTTCTCTAAGTTTTGAGCTTATTGACCTTTGGATTATATCTTCTACATCTTTTCCTTCATATTTTCCTTGTTCCAAATTTCTTTCAAAATTATATAAGGTATTTGAAATTGATGTCCAACCACGAGGATCGTTTGTTCTTCCTTTACATCCATTTCTATCTAAATGTTCTTCTCCTACATCTGGCTCTTCGTAGAAATATCCTATGTCTTGTATATCTTCGCTTTTTCCAGAATTGTTGTATTTTGATAACATATATCCTATTACTGATGGGTGTATTTTTTGTGGAATTGCATATTCTGTTATCCATTCTCCTACTTTTGGCTCCATATCTAGGATATGGTCAAATCTTTTTTCTAGTGGCTCTGCTAAATCTTCTGCTACACTTGAATATTTCTTTTGGTTTCCTGTTGCTACAACTACTACATTGTCTGGTAATTTTAGTCCTTTTCCTATCTCTACCATTCTATTTAATACTAATGTATATACTAAACTTTGAACTGCTGGTTTTACATTTAAAAGCTCATCTAACATTATTACAACTTTTTTATCGCTTTCTTTTGACCTTTCATATACTGTATCTGCTACATCATATATATTTTGTATATTTTCTTCAACTAATTTTCTTTCTTCTTCTGTTGCTTCTTGCATAATAGCTGTTTTTGCAAAGTCTGGTGGTATGCTTTGTCCTGTTTGTAAATTTACTGATCCTACCACTTTTTCTGGGAACATGTTATTTGTTAATTTCATATAAATTAAGTCTGGATATAATGTTTTTATTCTTTCTGTTTTTCCTATTCCAGATGGTCCTCTTAATAATACTGACTCTCCTGCTTCAATCCAATTTTGTATTATTTCTGTATCTGTCATTCTGCTTCTATCAGCAGTTTTTGTTTTGTCTGGATTTAATTTTTGTAATCTAGATTTTCTTGGCTTAAATTCTTCTGTTTCTTCTGTTTGTTCTCCTAAAGTTATTGTACCTCTTGACTGTTCTAAATCTCTTGACAAGTATCTATCCATAAATGTTTTTATATCTGTTTTATCAAAGTCTTTGGTATGGTAATCTCTAGTATGATTAAATTGTACTCCAGAGAATATCAATTTATCTGTTAGCATGACTTTTTCTCTTTCATCAACTAACCATTTTACAGGAGAAACTTCTACCCATACATTATCTCCATCTCTGTATTGTTCTCCATTTGAAAGTGTAAATCTATTTCCTCCAAAATCTGAATTAGCTTCAACTCTTACATATCTTTTACCATTATATTCATATTCTTCATGTTGTTTTGCTAAAAATTTTTCGCCATAAGCATCATATTTTCTTGAATCTGTTGTATAACTATTTCTTGTTTTGGATATACTACCACTTCTATATGCTCTTTCTAGTCTTTCTTGCATGTCTTTTGATGCTGCTTTTTGTGGGTAATATCCATACTCTACTTCAAGAATACCATCTCTTGCTCTTTTCCCACTCTCTCCGTTCGTGGGGATATTAGAGATTGATGAGAACGGCAAAGCTGGGCGAGCCCCACCATCGCGAGTGAGAACATGGGAGCAATGCCTATGACCATTATCGTTAACCACGCGCGCGTCATTATCTCCATCATCTGATTTTGTCCAATAATATCCTGTTCTTCCCTCCAAAGAACTATCATTATCTATATGATTGTTGTCAGAAACATAAGCACCTAAAAGAATAGAGAAATCTGTTATTGCTGCTTTTGTTCCTCTCTTCTCTAATATATCTAATTTATCACTTCCAAAATATTGTTCTTCGGTTAAAAAAGTAAAATTACTCATCTATACTACTCCTATATTTTTGTATATCCATAGAATTTTTATAAAAATTTCATAGATACATTATCTCTTTTTTTATTCTACCATAACAACTTTTTTTTGGGAATAGTTTTACATATTTTTTTACAGTTTTTGTGGAAAAGTTTCATTTTTTAATTTTTTACTTTCTTTTGTGTCTTTGATATGGTTATAAAATGCATTTTTTCTAATATAAACATATTCCTCATCAACAATATTTTTTTCTCTTAATTTATGCAATGTTTTTAAATGTTTTTTTAATCTTTGTTTAGATGAAACTCGTAATTTTCTTGTTATACTGCCATCTTCATTTAAGATATGCCTATATCCTAAAAAATCTATTCCATTTTTTACAATTCCTATTTGTGTTTTTTGATTTAGTGATAGCTTTAACTCATGTTCACATTTCTCCTTTATTTTTGAAAGTGAATATTGTAAATAACTTTTATCTCTATGAACCAAAATCATGTCGTCCATATAACGAATATACCCTTTTACTCTTAAATCTTCTTTAACATATCTGTCGATTACATTTAAATATAATAGTGCAAACCATTGACTAGATTGATTTCCAAGTGGTAAGCCAACATCTGCATTATTAGGCTGTTCTTTTACTAATTTTTCTATCATCCACATCTCATCACTTGAAAAATTAATCTTTTTTAGTAAATTTAATAGCACTTCGTGATCTATGCTTTGAAAATACTTTCTTATATCACATTTTAGAAAAAATATTTTATTGTTTTGTTCTTTTCTATATTCATTTCTTAAAAAATTTTCTAATCGTTTTATAGCAAATGTTGTTCCTTTTTCTTTTCTGCATGCTGCATTATCATATATTAGTTTTCTATCAATTTTATCTCTTAGTGCCACATCACAAAAACACTTTATAACAACTCTATCTCTAAAAGGTAATGCTTCTATAACTCTTTCTTTTGGCTCATATATTAAAAATTCTTTATACTTTCCTAATTTATATTTCTTTGACATTATATCGTTCATAAGATTACTTATATTACTTGATAAATTAGCTTCAAATCGTATCACTTCTCCTTTATGTTGTTTAGATTTTCTACAACCTTTATATGCATCATATAAATTTTCAAATGTAAAAATTTCTTTTAATTCCATATTGTATTTCCTCCTAAAAAAAGAACGCTCCTTAAAACTTGCAAAAAATAGATTATCTATTCGTTGCTCGTGTAAGCGTTCATATTCTTCCACCGCACTATTTCTTTAGCGGTTAGAAAAGAGAAAAATTCCTTCACTTTAAAATACTGATATATTTTCCTTAAAATATATTTCTCTGATTCTTTATTTTAAATCCACTTTTATAGGATTTATCAAAAGTGAATCTGGGCGAGCCCCACCATTGCGTTTGTTAACATTGTTGTAATTTCTATTACCATTATCGTTAACCACGCGCGCGTCATAGAGAATGGGGCTACAAAGAAAAACCCGAAATAAATTTTTCTCTTAATTAAAAGCCTTTCAGCCTAAAATCCTAACTTCGTTTTTTCCATCTTTCATCATCACTCTTTTTCCATGCTACTGTTAAATTAATTGCTTCTGATAATTGAATAGAAATTTGTTTGTATTGTTTCTTTAATATGCATCCAGAATTTTCTGCCACCATAGAAACATATCCTAGTAATTTTAATTTTACTATTGCCTCTTTTTGTAATTCTTCTCTTTTTGTTTTCTTTTCTACTGCATCCATTCTAATAAAATTAGCTTCTAATAAGCACTCTAATGTATCAAGACAATAGTTCTGCATTCTATTTACAAATACTCCTCTAAATTTTTTTGGAGATTTTTCTGTAACTGCAATTATATAAGTTGCTAGTTTCTTTACTACTGTTATAACCATTAAATCATTTGCATTAAATGGCAACTTATTCACTTGTTCTAATTCATTGTCATTTTCTACGCTTTCTTCAATTTCTTTTTTATTAAATCTTTTATTCTCAGCAGTAGCAATAGCTTGCTTCACTGCTACTTTATCCTCAATACTGTTTTCAGCTCCGTTAAAATCTTCTAATTTTTTAGGTATTTTCAAATTACTATCTCTACTAACTTGTAACATTTTTATCCTCCTTACACATTTCTGTATTTTAACATGAATTCCCTAAAAAATCCATTAAGTTCAATGTTTTAAAGTTCTCCTTTGATTTTTGTTATCTTATTTAAAAGCTTATTGTACTCCTCTCTACTAACACCTGTTCCTTCTAAAGACTTCTGATACTTTTTTTCTTCTTTAGATAGATATTCTTCTGGATCATCATAATATAATAATAATTCTAACATCAAACACTCTATTTCACATTCTGTATGCTTTTTATTTTTTATTGTAATACCTAATTTTTTTAATATCCTTTTCTCCTTAAAACTTAACATTTTTCTTATATTTAAAATCTCTAAATTATGATATTTTTCATCCCATTCTAAATATTTTTTATTTTCTAATTCTCTTTTTATTCTTTTTAATTCTGTATATATTTCTTCATAATCATTAACTGGTTTCTTTATATATCCTGCTACTTCTAGTCCACCATTTATAACATCACTTTTGTTATCTGCAGATATAACTAAAAATGCAATATCTTTATTTTTGGCAAAATAACTCTTTATAATATCTAAACCTGTATATCTATGATTACGCATAAGGTCTGTTATTACAATTTCTGGCTTTAATTCTTCGATCATTTTTATTTCATCTTCATCACTATTAGCAATTCCTAATATTTCTATATCTTCATATTTTTCTAAAAATTCTTTTATAAATTTGCATATATGAATATTGTCATCTGCAATTATGATTTTAATTTTTCTACTCAATTTAATCTTTCCTTCCATTATTTCATTATTTATTTTCACTATTGTTTCTTTAGCAGCAATAGTAAATATCTCCTTTAAATTTGTCTTTAAATAATTATTGGTATCCTCTACATATCCAAATATTTCTTCATATAATTTCTTTTTTGTTTCAGTATCAAAGTTATTATTTTCTTCAATATTCTGTAATATTTGATTTATTCTCTTTTGTTTATTACAGTTTAAAATTTTTAATAATAATTCATCAAAATCTTGTTCTTCACAAATCTCATCTATTAAATCAAATTTTATCTCTTTCATTTTTCCCTACTTTATAAAATTTTCTTTTCTTGATAGAAATAGTCTACCAAGATTGGTAAATAAATATTGTAAAATATACAATAATAATTAATGTTGGAAAGGAAACTACTATATATGCAAGTTAAAAAGTTAAATGGTAAATCTAATGTTATTGGTAGAAATATTAAAAAGTATAGAGAATTGCGTGGCTTAACTCAAAGAGAACTGTCTAATAAAATAGCTTTACTTGGTATAGATATTTATCATTCAGACATTTCTCAAATTGAAAATCAAAAATTATTGTTAAAAGACTTTGAAATTATTGCATTTTGCAAAGTTCTAAATGTATCTTATGAACAATTATTTGAAAATACCGATAACTTATTTGATTAATTATTATTATTTTACAATGACATCTAAAATTATACTGTTTCGTATTTTTTAGTTAAATAAATGTTAAAGAATATGGTTTCATATTCTTTTATTTTTATCCATTACTATATTAACATATCTTATATTATAAATCAATATTTTATTTTACTTTTGCTTTTTTTCTAATATATGTTTGTTTTATTTCTGCCATAATTCTTATATTATTTTTATATAAGAAAGGGGGATTACTTATTCTATGAAAAATGCAAAATCTTTAAAAAATATAGGAAACAATATTCAAATAGCTAGATTGAAAAAAGGATTAACACAAGAAGCTCTTTCTGAAAAATGTAATGTTTCAACTAAATATATAAGTGCAATAGAACGTGGAATATCCTCTGGAAGTATTTCACTTATAATTGATATTTGTAATGCTTTAGATGTAACACCTAATTATATTTTTAATAATACCATTAAAAATTCTAATGATAATGTTGATATATTTCCTGTTGAAACTTCTTCAATTTACTTGAAATTAAAATCTGAGAATAAAAAATTTGTCGAAACTACAATACAACATTTATATTCTATGCAAAATAAAAGATAAATTTTTTGTATATATAATTAAGAAAAATCCGTATACTAAGCTTCATACGGATTTTTTATTATATATTTCTTACTTATTTCCTTTTACTAAAGTATTTAAAATACTACTATACTGATTACTTAATTTGGCAATATCTCCATTTTTAGTACTATGCGACATAATAAATTCTTCTATTTCTAATTCGCACTTTTTCAATTCTTCTTTGTTGTAATCTATATCTTCTACATTTATTCCTGCATTACTTAATAATTTTATATCTTCTTTTGAAAACTGCTTCATTAAATTCATTTTCTTCATTCTCCTTTTCCTTTATTGCTACCATAAGTTCATTGTCCTGTACTGTTCTATTTGCATTTTTATATGTAAATTTTGCACCTGTGAAATAAACTTTATAATATAAGCCCTCTAATCTTGTTTTGCATAATGCTAAAAATTTGTCAACTTGTTCTTCTGATAAGTTGTGCTTAACTCTTAATTCATAGAAAGTAAAGACAATTTCATTTTCGTTTATTATCATTTTTTCATTGATAAGATTTTCTACAAATTGTGTTGTCATTGTTTCCACTCCATTCTGTATTGCATTATATCATTTATTTTTCATTTTGTCTTTAAAAAACAAAAAAATCGCAGAAGAAATACTTATTTTTTATAAGTACCTCTTCTGCTTATTTTTATTAGTACATTGGTGTTCCATACCCTAAAATATCTAAACTATTTATGTTATAATCTCTCCTGCAACAACTATCACTTGAATTTCCTTCTATTGTATAAACTCTTCCATTTTCTGTTTTTTCTACTATGCCTACATGATCTGCTTGTCCACTTCTTACTCCTGTGTCCTTATCTGCCCAGTCAAAGAAAATTATATCCCCTGGTTTTGGAGTGAAACCTTTTTCTTTCCAAAGTCCACAAGTTCTAAACCAGTCAACACCCTCGCTCTGACATCCTGCAAATTTTGGAATTAGTCCTGCTTCAATGTAGCCACATTCATTGGCACACCACGAAACAAAACAAGCACACCATTCTACACGAGAATCAAAACCATACCAACTCCAATAAGGTTGTCCTCCAACATTTCCTATTTGTGAAGCTGCAACTAGCACAATGTCATTGCTCCCAACAGATGAGCCATATATTACTGATGCCCACATATTAGCATATTTATTGTCTGTCAATTCTTGTAATTGTTTTCTTTGTTCTTGACTAAAATTGTATTTGTCTGCCATCTCATTTGCTGTTTTGCCTGTTATCGTAATATGCAACTTAACTTTTGTTACTGTTACTCTATCAGTAGATGTTAAGCCTATTCTTATTTCTTCATGACTTTCTTCATCTTTTGTAAATGATATTTCATTCATTTCCCAAAAAATCTCTTTTAGAAGATTAACCTTTTCATCATTTAAGGTTATAACATCTGCTTCATTATTACCATTGCTTAATTTAACTGTATATATTGCTAAAACATCTTTCCATTCGGCTCTATGAGAATTTATATCGTACTCATCATAAGGATTATCTTTCTGTATTTGTGTTATCTTATTCATAAACTCTGTATTTAAGTCTGCTATTACTTGATTCATTGTTACTACTTGTTGTTGCCCATTTATAGTTATTGTGCTACCTGTATCTTCGCTTGAAAAGAAGATACCAAAAATTGAACTAACTAGCATTGCTATTAAGCAAACTACAATTATAATTAAAACAACGATCCAGCCACCTGCTACTAAAAATGCAATTAGTGCTTTTGTTGCAACTATAATAGCTTTTATTGCTGCTATTGTTGCTTTTATTCCTACTTTTATCGCCTTTACTGTTGCTTTAGCTGTTGCCTTTGCCATTTGTATTGCTCTTTTAGTGGCTTTGGCTGTTGTTTTTGCTACTTGTTTTGTTGTTTTAACTGTTCTGTCTGCTGTTTTTATTCCTTTTTTTGTAGTCTTTGTTGCATTTTTCATTTGTTTTACTACTTTTTTGGCATGATTTTTCTTTTTTATCGTTTTCATTTTTTGATTTACATTTTGTATATTTTGTACTGTTTTGTCAAAATTCTTCTTGCCATATTTATTAAGTCTGTAAACATTATTAGGAAGATTACTTGCTGTTTTTGATATTTTATTTATTGCGTATTCTGTTCCATTATTACTTGTTTCTTCTTGGTATGTTTCTTTTGTTTTGTCTTTTGCTTGTACTAATCTGTCTTTCATTTTTTCTGTTCCAACTACTGCTTTGTTAATTGTTTTTATTGTTCCTTTTTTACTCTGTTTAACTTTAATATCTGCCAAACAAACACCTCCTAATTGTTTATTTCTCTTGCAATAACTACTAATCTTCCGTTTTTATTGCTATATTCACAAGTAGAAAGTGTAATAAATTTATCATGATATTTTGGTTTTATATTTGTTTCATAAAATGATAATTCTTTACACTTATTTACAAATGTATTGAACTCATCTTCATTACTAAAATTCACAAAATTATAATATTTAAAAGTATTTTTGCTATATACCACTGTTTTGAATACTGCAAAAATTTCGTATTTTTTCATTTCTTCCAATGTTGTAAAGTCTATAATCTTATGATTTTCGTAAAATTCTTTTGATTTATAATTTTCTAATGCACCAAATACTTTTTTATGATTCATGTGATGCCCATATATTACAAGATTATCACTTGTGTTTATATTGCATTCTTCTGACATATAAGGTGTTCCATAAGATGAATACTTTTTATAAAAATCTCTATGCAAGTAATAGTTAGGATTACTTTTTGTCTGCATTATTGGATAGTTTATTGTTGTATCATTTATTTTTAACCAACCTACAATATCACTATTGATAGCATATAAGTTATCTATATTTATTACTGTTTCTTCTTGTTTTTTATCTTCTGGATTTGTTTGTTCTACTATTTCAATTAGTTCTTCAAAATTGTTTTCTTGTTCTTTATTTTGTTTCAATTCTTTATAAATACAATAACTGCTAATAAGAATTGAACTTATTAGCAGCATAATACAAAATACATATAATATTTTTTTCACTATGCGACACCCTCTCCGTGGTTTGGTTGTCATTAGTTTGTATAACTCTGTATTTCGTGGGAATCTATTTACAAATGGTATTAGTGAACTTCCTATTTTTATTAGCCCTTCTCCTGCATTTACATTTGTAATATAGCTCATTTGTAAGTCTGATATATTTAATAATTTTGCAAGCTCTACTCTATCTGTACTAGCTTGATTTAACATGATAATAAGCTCACTATTTGCTAGCATTGTTCTTGCTGTATGACTTTGTAACATATCTTCCACATTTTGCGTTATTCCCGTACAATATGCTCCATATTTACGAACTCTTTTCCATAAAGTGAATAAGAAGTTTGCTGAATATTCATATTGGAATAACAAGTAAATTTCATCAATAAAAATAAAGGTATTTCTACCTTTTGACCTATTCATTGTTATTCTATTCAAAATCGAATCTAGCACTACTAACATTCCAATAGGTAGTAGTTGCTTTCCTAAATCTAAAATGTCATAACACACTAAACGATTATGTGTATCAACATTTGTAGGTTTTGCAAAAGTGTTCAAACTACCATTTACAAACAATTCAATAGCAAGTGCTATTTCTTTTGCTTCTGGCTCTTGCTGTTTTAATAGTTCTTCATAGAAATCTTGTAGTGTAGGTGGTGTTCCTTGATAATTTCCTTGTTGGTAATATCTATATACACTTGCTGTGCATCTGTCTATTATAGATTTTTGTTTTGCACCTAAATTATTACTGCCTACTAGTTGTTCGCATAGTGAAAGTATGAACTCTGATTTTAATATGATAGGATTTGCTCCATCTCCATAATCTTTGTTCATGTCCATAGCATTGATATGATTTCCACTTGTTGCTGATATTTTTATTACTTCTCCACCTAACGATTTTACAAGTGAACTTGCTTCCCTTTCTGGATCTACAATTATCACATCTGCGTTAGGATCTTTTAACATTATAGAAACTATTTCTTCTTTTGCTATGAAACTCTTTCCACTACCACTAACACCTAGAATAAAGCTATTTCCGTTCAATAATTGCTTTCTATCTGCAATAATCATATTTTTGCTAATAACATTTTGCCCATAGTATATTCCGTTTTCGTGTCGTATCTCTTGTACTCGAAATGGCATAAATACTGCAAGCGATTCTGTTGTAAGTGTTCTTAAAGTATCAATTTTTCTTACTCCAAAAGGCATAGCTGTATTTAAGCCATCAAGTTGCTGAAATTTTAGCACACCGAACTGACATAAATGCTTTCTTGCTATTGTTAGCAATGCCTCTGTGTCATTGTCTAGTTCTTCTTTGCTTTCTGCTGTATGCACCATTGTAAGAACTGATATAAACATTCTTTGATCACGAGTTATTAAGTCATCTAAAAACTCTTTGCTTTGTTCTCTTTGTTGCTCCATGTCATAAGGAATAATGGCTGAAAAGTTATTATTGGCATTTTGTCGCCTTTGCCAATTAGTTATGTTTGTTTCTATTCCTAATCTTCTATTCTCTGCTTCTCTAACTGCCTCATCCATAGGTATTGGTATAACATCTATACTCATCATCATATTTTTATTTATATCTGTTAATTCTGCTACCATACTGTCCTTAATATAGCTTGCATACTCTTTCAAGAATATAACTCTGCCATATCTATTTCCAATTTTGAAATAATCGCTTTCAAATTCCATAGAATCTGGACAAATAAAATCCTTAAAGCTATGTCCTTTTCTCATATTAGTTATCATATCAAAATTGAATGATGTTTCTTCTCCTACTCTATAAAAGTCATGGAATATTCTTAATCTTTCTACTGCATCTAATTCAATACATATAGAGCCTAATTCTTTAAAGTGGTTTATTAAGTCCGTTCCTACTCTTGCAAAATAATTCTTTGCTTCTTCTATACTTTTTTTATCAACTGATATTGTTATAAACTTCTCTTGTATTATACCATTTGAGGCTGTTGCCTTATCTAACAACATTTTATTATATTCTTTTCTAAATTTATCTAACTCATCATTTTCCATAGGTAATAGCATAGTTTCTTCAAAGTCAATTTTATTTAATCTTCTATTGATTATAGTTATTTTAGTAGTAGCACCTGTATCAAATGAATTTAATAACTCTGAATATTCTAAAAACATTGCTTCTTTATCATCTCTACTTGCTACTGCATAATTTATATCACTAAATTTATAACATTTTGAATACTTATTTTTTCCAATAAAAAAGATGCCATCTTCCCATATTGCCTTAATAGGAATGGCATCTTGCACACTTCGTGGTATGACAAACTTTTCTTTGTCTTGTTTGAATAATTTATTTAATGTTTTCAATACTTTGCGAATCCTCCTTGTTTTTAATTTTTCTCTCTTTTTTTACTTTTCTATTTTCTATATTTTTCAAATCTTCGTAGTATAAGTTTATTGGCTTGAAAGTTAATCTTTTAGGCGTAAGTATCATTGATTTAATCCAAGCTGCAACGAACTTTTCTGCTGTCATTCCATTATATTTAATAAAACCTAGTGCTGCGAATGGTGCTGCACCTAATATGCAAACCCATGACAGTGTTTCAATTCCACAATAAGGTTTCAATAAAAAATATAGAATAACAGCTACTACACAAGCACATATAGAAAAAATGAACTGCCTTAATGACAGTCCAAAAAATATGCTTTCCGTATATTCTCTTATTTCTCTATTGATTTTTACTTCCAATTATCGTGCCTCTCTTCCTTTTTTATTTCTATTAAAACTTTCTACTATTTCAATTTTAGTATTTTCTTTTATAGACATATCTGGCTCTCCATAAAAGTTATTATTACTAGAAGTATGCAAGTCCATTTCTCCTATTCCCAAATTAGTATCTTTGTATATTGTTCCCTTTTCATCTTTATAAACAGGTCTGTCCCAGTTATCAATTCCAATAAATTTTATCTTTAATATTTTTTCTTTTAATTCTGGCTTTCTTATGCTTACTTTTATATCTTTTACATTACATTTGTTTTCTTCTGCTAATTGCTTAATAGTTGATTCTCGTTCTCCTGCAAATTCATTAAGGAAATCATAAGATAAAACTTCTTTTCCATTTATAGAAAAAACTACTTCTTTCGTTACTTCTTGATAAATTTGTTCTGGAGTCATATTTACATCTACAACTCCATCAAAAATGTGCTTCCCATTTTTCGTTATTTCACACCAAGTTCCCTCTTTATGAATTGAATAGCCATTTATTACTTTATGGCTATTTTCATTTACTTTTTCTTTTGGATTATCTTGTAATTGCTCTATTGTATATACTTCTGTATTTCTAGCTGAAAATTCCTCAAAATCTATAAAATTATTGTAGTATTTATTGCCAAATTTTAATTCCTTATCTGTAATAATAGAGCCTATTCTATTTACTAAAACACTTTTCTCAATAGTTGCAATTTCTCCACCCTCATCACTATGTCTTAAATCATAGCAATATAAGCCTTTACTTTCTATTTCCTGTTTTTCTGCATTATCTTTGTAACTTGTAACTAAATATTTCATATTTTATCTAGCCTCCATTGCTCTTTTTACTTTCTTTTCTTCTCTTTTTTGCAGTTCTTTCGCAGTATCTAAATAATATGATGCTAGCTTTAAAAATCGACCATATTGAAAATCGCCTTTCATTTCGTTCATAATATTATTTATTATTTCAGTTATTTGTTTTGCTTTTAATGGCTTTTTCCAAACTCTTTCTAATTCTTTTTGTTGTTTTTCTGTACCGAATTTTAGATTCAAAGGAGTATCACTAATATATTTTAGTTCTACTAAACTTTTTGCTAATGCTTCTCTATATTCTGTGTCTAAATCACGATCACAAATAGACATTTCAATATCTTCTATTGTAACTGCACCATAATCTACATATATGTTCTCAATTTTATATTTTTCTTTAAATTCCTTTTGACTATATACTCTATCTTCGCTTCCATCATCTTTTCCCTCAAATACTGCTACTTTTTTGTCTTTTGTTATAATAGCACATCCTTCTTGTTCTGTTTCTTTGTTTGTAACTATCATATAATAATCTGTTCTTTCGCCTACAAAGTTTTTTATAAACTGTTTTGCTTTTTCTAAATTCCAACTATTACCTGTCATAAAATTCCTACCTTTCCATGCTTTTTTCTGGTATAAGTTTCATTTTCCTTTTTAAACTCTCTTTATATTCTTCTTGTATCTTTTGATAAATTTGCTCTAAATAAATCCCCATTTTTGTGCTACATCTCTTATTTTCATCTGTTATTTTATAAAAGCAATCCCTTGTTTTGAAGTTATAACTTTTTAATCTATTGTTTATAAAGCCTTGTGTTGCTAGTGGTATTTTTATTCCATATAGTTTTGCTAAATATAGAATATTATTTTGTATCGTTCTACCACTATATTTATCATCTTTATAAAACTCAAAATCCTCAACTGAAACCATTTCTCCAATAAAGATTTTATATTTCATTTCTTTTAATGCTTTTTTGAATCTATCATTTACAGCTTTTATCTTTTCTTGTTCTTTTCGTTCCTGTTCTTGACTTTCTTGTTCTTGTTTTCTATTTCTATTTTCTTCAAATGTTCTTCTACTTTCTTTTGCTTGTTCATAAATCTCTGGAAAGTGCCTATGGATATATTCTAATTCACATTTATTAAAGTATTTATTTTGTTCTATTTTCTTTTGCCAGAATCCTTTTAAATCAATATTTTTATAAGCATTTGTTATATCTTTTTTATATTCTTCAATTCTAGTTTGTTCTTCATTTTCTATAACTTCATTGTTTACAAATAGCTGAAATTTAATAGGTGCTATTCCTAATTTCCAATATTCATCGTTCTTGTCCTTAATTAGAAAATCTTGAGCATAAAAGTCTTTTTCTTCTTTTAATATTGAGATTTCTATATCATTAAAATTGATTGATACTACTTTTTTATTTTTACAAGTCAATTCATTATTCTCAATGTGCCATACTCTCGCTATTTTTGTTTGTTCTTGCAATTTTATCTCTCCCTATCTCTATTTTTTCTTTTATTCTTTTTATCTGGCTGATAATATTTCATAATGTTATCTGTCATTTTCGTACCACAGGCTTTATCTATTCTCTCTTTAGTGATATTGTTAGCTTTACAATATTTTAAATATTTTTGCATTCCTTCTTTATATCTAATATCGTATGGATACCATGCTTCAACTTGACTCCATATCGCATAATGTGCCTGCATACTTACTTTTCCTATTTCATGTCCATTTTGCACAAATTTAAAGAAATAGTCATCAAAATTAAAATTGTAATAATCTATATGTTGAAATTTGAGTGATTTGGTCTTTATATAGGGTTTTACTAAGAGTGCATCTTCTTGCCTTTCATCTGCACATATTGCAAAAGACTCTTGTGGTCGATTTGTGTTAATTAAATAACATACTGGATAAGCATTATTAAAATGGAAATTTTCACTCAACATCTTTTTAATAGTGCTATCTTTCAAAATTTTCTTTACATCTTTTTCTATACTATTTCTTACTCCATCAACTGTATTTGCTTTGTTTTCTTCAATTTTCATATTTTTCCTTTCTTTTTTATAATCCTAGCATTTCTCTTACTAATCTATCTGATATTTTAACTGTACCTACCAACACTAGCATATTGAATATCAATTCTCCGTATATATTTCCATACCATTGTTACTGCTGCTGCATTTGCATCTACTACTGGTGGGCTTGCTGCAAACAATGAAAAGATTATACATGATAACATTATAATTACACCCTCTAGGCATACTGCACTATAACCTTTTATAAAGCTCTTTCCTATATTTTGTGTTGGCTCTCCACCAAAACTTGCAAATGCTATTGGAGATATTGCAGTATATAGATAGATTTTGAAAAATCTTCCGATAAACTGTAAGAATCATTACAAATGACAATACTGTTATAAATAGTCCTCCGTATTAATGTTACTGCCCACAATGGTATGCTTTCAAAGAAATTACAGGCTTCTACTGCTGATATAATTTCATTTGGCAGAACTGTATTTGTTGCTCCACCTAATCCTGCTGCACTCATTACTGTACTTGCTAAACCTTGCACAATTTTAAAAATTGCCATCATAAGTTCTAGCCCATAGGTTACTAAAACTTTAGCTACTGCAAATCGTATAAATAGTTTGAGGGCATGCTCTGGTTTCTTGACTTCTGCAAAACTTCCGACAAGTTTTCATTACTCCTACAACAAAAAACAATACAAGTAATGCTAATGCAATGGCTTGTACTGCTCCATGAATATTAGTTATTACATTCCAAATAGTTCCTCCTTTAAAGTCAACTGGCGATTGTGATACAAGTGTCCATATTTCACTTAATTTTGAGTTCCATGTTTCTATTGCATTTTGTAGGTTTCCTACTACCCAATTCAATATCTACCACCTCCTAACTTTGTTTTGAATACTTGATATACTCTTTTTGTTTTTTATTTCTCATTTTGGCTGTTTCTTCATCTCTTAACTCTGGATTTCTCTCTTGTAATTTTCTTCGACATCTCGTAATGCTTTCAAAACTTATTCCTTTATTCTTTGCATTAAACATTACTGTTGCAAATTGCTTTCCTACTTCATAAGGATATAATTTGCTTATTACTTGTAATATTAAGTAACAGTCATCTTCTCTTGCAAGTTTATCTCTTCGTAGTATTTCTTCTACTACTGTTTCTAATTTTTTTAGTTCTGCTATTTTTCATCATCTCCATATTCCATTAAATTAATATCGCATTTTACTTCATTTCCCCACGAATCCCAACCATTTACTTTTTGTCTTGCAAATAGTTCTACTCTTGGTATATCTCCTAACAATTCCACTATTCTTTTTCTTGTTTCATCTGGCTTTTTGCTATGTTCTTCAACTGGAGATATAATTACTTGATGCACTTTCGCAGATATTCTTTTAGGCTTGCCTTTTGTTGCTAATATGCATATCTCTGCATTAGCTCTAGTCCAAAAACCTAATCCCCAAAATAGTGATGGTGTTTTCTTATTTTGCTTAATCCATACAAAAGCAACTGTTTTATATTTAAAACCCCAATTTTCCAAAACTTTTAGTCCTTCTACTAATGTTGGAAAAGTCATCCACATAAAAAGGACACAGTCTTTGTCAGCTATTTTCTCTACTGGTAATTTGCATATATCTTCTATACTCATTGTAGAATAATGATTTTCTGCTGAACGACCTTTGCCTTTATCTGAATATACTTTGTATTGCCATGGTGGATCTGCATATATGATTTTATATTTTTTATTTTCTTCTATAAAATTACCTCCTTAAAGTTGTTTAGGAGTAGATTATTTTTTCCTAATAACCTACTCCTTTTACTTTTTAACCACCTGTTATAATATTTAGGATTTCCTTTGCGAAAGTAATAACTACTCCTCCGTGCCAATGTCATGAAACCATTAGCTCGCTGTGATGGATCGTGTGATTTTAATGACATACCAACTTGTACTACTCCGAATCCTAAAATAATCATTCCAACTGCTCTTATAAGTCCAAAAATAAAGTCTGACAAATTATTTATTACTGTTAATGGCTCATCAGCTGCAAACACATGAGATGCTTGTGCTACAAATAATGCGACAATATACAAAACAATTATGCAAGACCTTTTTAATATTTTTAATAAAGTTTTTTTCTTTTTCAATTTATGATACCTCCCTAATAAATTCTTCTAATTCTTCTTCTGATAGGAGTTCATAATTTTCTAGTAATTGTTCTTTTTCAAATGTATCTATCTCATTTTCTTCAATATCTTCATCTAGCACAATAATAGAAGCTGTTGCTTTATCTACTTTTCCATGAATATAAGGCTCTCCTTTGCCATCAGTAGTCAAAGCTACATTAGGGTGTTTTAATATATCATATTTTAGGTCTTTAACTGGTCTTTCTCCACGAATAAAAAGAAGTGCATACTTATTGTCAAGTAAACGCACTTCATCTGGAGTCATAAGTTCTCTTCCTGCAAGTTGATAATTTGTCGAATAATTGCCGCTTCTACCAGAGCTTTTTCCATGTGTGTCTAAATCTATTGTTTCTTTTCCGTAGGAGTTCTGAAACATATTTATGGGTACTTTGCTCGTTTCCACCTAAATACAAAAAAGTATCGCAATTTCCGTACAATGCTTTCCCATTGTTTCTCAAACAGTGCTTTAAGTTGTGCTAAATTTTGGAGAATGATAGATACTGATACTGACCTTGATCTCATGACACTTAAAATTTTGTCAAAATCATCTGGCAGACTTACATTTGCGAACTCATCCATTACAAAATGGACATGGGTTGGCAAACTTCCACCATACTTATGGTCAGCAATATAGAATAATTGTTGAAATAATTGTGTGTATAATATACTTACTAGAAAATTAAAACTCGTGTCATTGTCTGGAATTAGGGCAAACAATGCCACTTTTTTTTCGCCTAAACTAGGCAAATCTAATTCATCAATTTTTACTATGTTTGCAAGACTCTCTAAATTAAATTTTTCTAATCTTGCAGCAAGTGTAATTTGAATTGATTTTAATGTTTTTGCAGAGCCTGACCTATAATTTCTATAATACTTTAGAGCAATATGCTCTGGGTTATTATATTCCAATTTATCAAATAGAATATCTAATGCACTTATAGGATTTTCTTGTTCTTCATTTACATCTCCTGCTCTTAACATTTCCATTACCATTGGAAAGTTTTGTTCATCTTCTGGAGCTTCATATTTGAGATAAAATATAAGTGCTAGCAATAACATACTAGCTGCCGTGTCCCAAAACGGATCTTGGCTCTGACTTCCGTTTAGGTGTCGTGCTTTTGAAAAGGTTTGTTACCAACCTTTGAACATCATTATCTGTCTTTAAATATTTAAAAGGGTTATAGCAATGACTTTTTTCCATATTGATTAAGTCAAGCACTCTTACCTCATACCCTTTTTTCTCTAATAAATTCCCCGTATCTCGCAAAATTTCGCCGTTTAGGATCTAGGATTACATACGAACTTGAGCCACATTGCATTACATTTGGCTTTCCGATAGAATCTTGTTTTGCCTGCACCGACTACCGACCACAAATTAAAACATTAAGATTTCTTCTATGTTGTTTTCCATTTAGACCTATTGCTACATTTTGCGTTAATATTTTATTATCATTAAATGGCTTTTGCCTATATTTTTTATTAAGTACACTTGCTATACCCCACTTGGCAGAGCCGTGTTCTTCTCTTCTTCTATAATTCTTTTTTGTAGATTCATATATACTTATTCCTAATACATAAAAGCATATAAAAATAAGAATAGTTTTTATGCTATTCTCACACCATATCAAATTAAATGGGTTTTCCATTATTTTTGAAAAATTATTTATTATTCCTATTATTCCATTATTTATATATGGTGCAATTAGAATAGCTACCCATACTACTGGAATTATACCTAATATATACAAAAACTCATTTGTTTTCTCATTATCTCTCGTTACTTACTCTTTCCCTTTGAAATATAGTTCTTTTTCTAATGGGGATATTTAATAGTCTTAATAATAATTCATTTACAAACTCTGTTGATTTGTTTTCTCTTATTAACTTCGTACGAAGTTCGTTAAGGGAATTTATTATCATTCCATATTCGTACTTATTTAACATTACTACTCTTTGTTCTTCCAATACATTTTTCTCCTATCTTGCTTGTTCTTTTTCTCTACTTTGTTTTGCAAGTAGTTCTATACAATGACTTGTTCTTCCACTTATATTTTCCATTGCATCATGAATTGTCTCTAATTCTTCTCTTATTTCCTTTGCTGATAATTCCTTTAGTTCATAAGGAATATCTGTTACATTATAATTTGAAACATCTATGCCATATTTTTTGCAAACCATATAAGATACACAATTAGCTTTGAAAGCATCTAATTCTGTATTTTCTCCTATTTCTTGTTTTGCAAGTTCTTGCGTTACTTCATGGAAAATTTGTGGTGCTTCTGCACCTCTTGCAATATATAATACATCTTTTTCTGAATCATACAATGCACTTCTATCTGTATTTGGTATTTCATTTACTACTTCTACCTTTGCTTGGCTACTATTTAAAAATACTCTTAATAATAATTTATTATCATATCTCATTATAGGATTTGGTTTCTTTCTTATACTAACTTGTGATATATCAGTTAAGTATTTTACATTATAATTTGTTGCCTTTGTGCCATCTTCCCTCATATAAGAATCTGCTGGCTCTAATATTTTTACATCATTTTTACGATTTTTCTTTGGAAATCCACCAGCATTTGCCCAACTATCATAATCTCTTAAAACTGTTGCTTCTGGCATTTGTGCTGTTATCAGCAAATTATTTCCTACTGAATATTGTTCAAACTTACTTTGAGTATCTAAATATTTCTTAAATTCTTGCCCATCTTGTACGATTTTTTCTGCTGTTGTATCAATTAGTGCATATACTCCTTGTTTTTCTTGTTTTTTATATTCAATCCATTCTTCTTTATTATATTGTCGATTTTTCTTGTTATAATTATCAAATACTTGGTCTAATTCTCCCATGTTCATTTACCTCTTTCCTTATTTCCTATTTCTATTTTTGGTGTTTGTACTTGTGGCATTTCTACCATAATACTTTCTTTTGATTTTTGAGCTTTCTTCAATTCCGTTTCAACCTTTAACTCTGCTTCTGCTTCTTTTAATTTCTTCTTAACAGATTCTTTTTGTGCAGGTTTAGTAACCCCCTCGGAATTGTTTTTGCTCTTCAAGGAAGGCTCTGACGGAGGGTTTTTTTCCGTTTTTGCTACTTCGGGGTTTTGATTTTCATTTTCCTTTGGTTTAGAAAAAATATCATCTACCATAGCTTCATTTACTTGTGTTCTTTCTTCTCCTACATCTGGTGCATTATCTGACAAGTCTTTTTCGTTTTTATTAGCAACTTTTTCCTTTTCAATTTCTGTTTGAATTGATGCTTTGTCAAAAGTACACAACTTATACCTTTCTATTACTCTGTTTACTTGTGGTGCATCTTTTGCCCTAACGATAATATCTACTACATCATTTTCTGCTGTTTCTTTTTCATTAACTTTATTGTCTTTATTAACCTCATCAATGCTGTTCTTTTCACTTTTTTGATTTTTTTTCTTTCCTTTATTGGATTTGTCTGCTAAAACACAGAATTGTATTCCATATCTTTTAGCTTCATGACAGAAAGTCTTTAAATCTTCTTTTTTAACTGAAAATATTTTTAATTCATTATCACTTTTTAGCATATTGGTTAATCTAGTCTTTCCTTTAGATACTTTTTTTCTATCTTGTGATATAGTATATAATGCAACAGCAATATTTTTCGCAGCTGCACCACTTATTTTTGCAACTATTTCCATTCCTTCTAGTGTTAGCCTAATGGTTTGTTCTGCTGAATCACTTGATATACTCACTATTTTCTTTCTCCTTTTCTTTATCTTGATTTCTATTTTCTACTTCATCAATAATCTCTTTTATCTTTGGTGTTCTTGTTTCAATATCTTCTATTAACTCAATTTCTTGGTTTAGTTTTTTTATTTCACTTTGAAGCATTTTTATTTCTTCATAATTTTTCTGTTTATCACTTTCATTAGCTACTTTCCTATTTTTCTTCCATAAGCTCTCTACTTTTGCCTTATTTTCTTTTCTATCTAATATAAGTGATTTTTTATATGATAAAAGCTCTTGGACAGATTGAATATTTTTTTTGCACAAAAGCCTTGCTTCTTTTGAAATTTTATCCATCTTTTTTATTTCTTCTCGCAGTTCTTTTGAATATTGTTTTTTCATTTTCTTATTTTTGGGATACACTTTTAATAAAAAGCAATAATGCAAATATAATGCTTTTATTCCCTTAGCCTTTTTTCTATTTTTTAGACTTTGCTTTTTTACCACTCTATATCTTTTAGGTTTCGCTCTTGCTTCTGGAAATGGCTCTCTAATTGCTTGTGTTTCATAAATTCTTTTTTCAATATTTTCAATTTTGTAGTCATCTCCAAAGGCTCTTTCTATTCTTATATTCTTTTTGTAAGGCTCTTTTCTAACACTTAATTTTCCATAACGATTTTCTACTGTATAATCCATTTTATTTAATATAGATAAAAAATCTTTGTATGAATATGCTTGTCCTATTGCATAGTCAATATCTTCTTTCGCAATAGTATGATGATTAGATTTATTTACTTGCTCTTTATAATATTTTGTATAATCAATATTGTGTTTACCACATGGCTTTTCTTTTATTACACTTAATTTATATTCTTCACAAAGTCTATCTGATGTTTCTCTCATAACAGCATAAGTGTGTCTATTATTATAATATTTTTTTCCGTCTTTATATGAAACAGAATTTAAACAGAAGTGATTGTGTATATGATTTGTATTTATATGTGTTGTAACAACAACTTCAAATCTATCTCCCCACAATTCGTTTGCTAATTTCACACCAACTTCGTGAGCAATTTCTGGTGTAACCTCTCCTTTTGCAAAAGACTGAAAAGCATGAAAACCTAAAATGCCATTTGTTTTACTATATCTTCTTTTTGTTCTCATCATATCTTCGTGTATAGAATCTTTATCACAATTTATTGCAGTAACATATAATTGTTCTTCTGTTTTATATGAAGCCTTTGCGTATTCTATAACCTTATGCAACTCACTATATGCTTCCTTACTTGTCTTGCTTGGATTAGTTGTATAGTCTATTACATGATCTAATCGTTCTTTAATCGCCCATATACTTGTAGTAGCCATTTTTATTTTTCAACATCCAAAAATTCTTTTTTTATATCTTGGGCTAACTTATTCCATTTTTCATAAACCTTTTTATAAAATGGTGCATCAACTATATCTAAAGCATTTGCTTTTCTTGCAATTTGATTTAAGTTTATTCCAACAAGTTTTAATTGTTTTATTATTTCATACATATTTTCTGTTGGCTGCTCTTTTGGTTTGTATCCCATAATAAGATTTCTTATATAAGCACTTTCATTTAATCCTGCTTTCTTTGAATTTTGTTTTAATGCTTTTACTTCATCTTCATTTAGCCATACTTGTTTTTTTATATCTCTTGTTCTCAAATAAAAATTATACACCTCTTTCTAAAATCATTTTTATGGGGTTTGGGGTTTCCCCACATTTTGAATTTGTGCGGGAGTACAAATTCATTGCTTGCTAGGACATCATTTTTACATTTCTAAAATAAAACTACATATTTTTTTGTTATATTTTTAGGCAAAATTTATAAATTTTCTTCCTTAATTTCTACTATAACCTCTCTAATTTCATCTAACTTTTCTTCCATTTCATCTTCTAACTCATTAAGTTTTATAATGTCAATTCCTTCTAAATTATCTTCGTTTTCAAATAAAATATCTTTTATTTCGTTTAAATCTCCCTCTACTTCATCTGCTAATTTGTCAAGATATTCAAGATCTTCTTTGTCTAAAGTTATCTGATTTTCTTCTAAATTTTTAAAATTATTTTCAACTTTTTCGTTGTTTTTTTCTATAATTTTTGTTTCAATTTTCTCTAAATCTCTTGTAGAATCATCAAGTAAATCTGTTTTTAAAAAGGTTTGTTCTACAATATTCATTGCTGCATTTTCATCATCTGCATATACTGTTACTTCTTTCTTAAATGTTTGTTTAAATTCAATTTTATATTTATTCATGTTTATTTTTTCCTCCATTTTTTGTTTTATCTTGCTACTTCGCTTACCTTTTCTTTTGCAGTTTTATTCAACTTTTTTATACCTAACATATATCGTAAATAATCATTACAGTCCTTTCCTAATGGTGCAGGTCTATCTAAAACTTTATAATTTTTTGATAGTGTTTCTTGTAAAGCTATGCTTGCATTTCTTCCAACTTCATCATTATCTAAATGTAAATGTATTTCAATTATGTTAGGATTCTCCTTTAAAAATTCTTTTATCGCTATTGGTATTTTATTGTTTTCACTTGTCTTTGATGGGGTATTTACACCTGCAAGTGAAATCATATTTTCTCTATGCCAGTCTATATTTTTCATTTTTAATAATGTTGCATAAGATAATAAATCAATAGCACTTTCAAATAAATGCACTCTATTGCTTTCTGTTTTTGCCTTTAATCTAAAGGTATATGCTTTATCACTTCCTTTCGATTCTCCCATAAATCTTGTATCGTTTGTACCTCTATAAAAAGCATACTTTGGACAATTTTCATCATCTACACCTATAAAAACAACATTGTGATTAGGCTCACTTTCATAAATCAAATTGTTTTCTATGCACTCTTTTATTATCTCTGGGGCAATTCCTCTACTCATTAAATATCTTTTTGCACGATCACAATTACTTGATTTTGTTGGTAAAACTAACACAATGTTTTCTTGTTTTTCTTCTTTATAAATTACAGGCTGCTTAACATTTATATTGCCTATAATTGTTTGTATAGCTTCTAAAAAAGAATATTTTTTTACTTTCATTAGATAAGAAACTGCATTTTTTCCACCTATCCCCTCTGAAAACCAATTCCATAATCCATTACTTATTCTCATACTATCGTGTGTTTTTGTGGTATATGTTCCGTTTCCTATCTTCACTAATTCATCTGGCTCATAGTTTTGTAAGTAAGTTAATAAGTCCATTTCTTCTGCTTTTTTTACTATTTCTGGTGGTATATAAGGCATATATAACACCTCCTAAAATCAAAAATACAGACTATTATAGTCTGCTTATCTTATATTTTCTCAATTGTTATTATTCTTTTTCATTATATTATATTGTTTTTTTAATTCTGTTGAAGATGCAGAAATTAGTTTGACTACATCATCAATAGACCAATAATCTTTAGGAAGATATTTTCTTTCATAAAAATAATTTTTACATATTTTAGATATATTACATACAATATGATATAGCTTTGTTTCATCTTCGTTTGATAACATTTTGACCTCTTTTCTTTCTAAAAATAAATAATTTCACTTATAGATTATCTTTCATGATCTTTGTTTTTATCTTTTTCATTATCTTCTATTTCATCATTTGATGTATCTAATA
>CAMUDX010000003.1 GCA_947087745.1 uncultured Clostridium sp.
CGCTAACAAATTATATATCATTGGATTTTTTTCCGAAACTTCTTGACACTAATACTTCTTCCCTAATTTACGTGAAATTTTATGTAATGTATGTTAAAATATGATTGTTGAATTGTTGAATGTTACTTAATTTTGTAGCAAAAAATCTTAATATTATTAGGAGGACTTTATTATGAATACAAACTCACAAATTGTAAACACTATTTACCCAGAACTTCTTTATTACCTGTCTTGCAATCAACCATTGAGTGGAAATAGCGCGTTTAGTTATCCAAGCATGTTTGAATCGCAGGAACAACAACATCCTACATCACTTCAAGAACAGCATAACCGTATATGGAATACTAGTCAAGAATCATTAAATCGAATATGGGCTACTGATTACGAAACACTTAGTAGAATACCTATACATAGACGTGATATACTCCAAGCACTTGTAAAAGTTCACGCTTCTGAACTTAGTCTAGAAGATACTTTTATGACTTAAAAACCCAAGTATAGAAGAGATGCTTCCCTCAAGAAAATTCTAACAACAATAATTTCACAAGGGATACCAGACTTTTGGCATCCAAAGTATGCCCCCTCACTTATTAATGAAAAAATTTGTTTTGTACCAGATGAAAAACCAGCTGTTTATCACTCATTCAACTGGTGGAAGAAAGAGTTTGAAAACTTAGGATTACAAATAGTAACCGCAAAACAGTATTTTGCATTTCTTGGGTGTCTTATAAAAGAACTTGTTAGGATAGGTGTACCTGTAGAAGTTGCTTGGTATAAAGTGTGTATTTATTCCAATGATTTAGGCAATTTTATAAAATCAAATCGTTTATGCGAAATGCGTAAAGCTGAACTAGGACTTACAGGAAGAATAGAAGTTTGTGGTTTTTATGATTTAGGTAATACCTGTAAGATGTTAGGAACGGACCATATATATATTGAGGATGAAGAGTATTGTGATTATGAAGGATTCTATCATGCAGGAGGCGGTTACCTTAGTGGCCCTTGTTTGGCTCGTATTCGTTATCTAGATTATCCTGATGATGATGATTTTTTTCAGTCTGTGGGTTGGGCTGTTCTCACTAGATATAACCTTCTATCGATGTATTAATTAAAAGTCAAAGAAAACAAGTGAAATCAAGTGAAACTTTTAATAATTTAAAAGTTTCACTTGGTTTTTCTATTAAATATAATTTGATTATATTCATAATTGCAATAATTTTATCAAAAAATTTTAAAAATATAAAACACCTCCAACCACATATTATGTTTCTCTCTGGTTGCAGTATTATTTGAATGTTGTTTATCGCTCGTAGCAGTATTTTTTATCGTTTGATTATCGCCTATATTTGTAAATTTATATTTGCAATTTATTTCTATTTCATTTTTACAAATAAACCTTATTGTATATAGATTAATTGTTCCATCTTCTAAAGTTTCTCCTATTACTACTTTATCAATTAAACATTCAAAAACATCTTTATCAAATTTCGGCATTATATCTATATTTTTAAATAAACTTTTAAACTTGTTTAATCTTAGTTTAATGCTTTCTGTTCTATTTTAGGCAATTCCATATTTAAGTTATCAAACTTTTCTGTATATTGTTCCTTATTGATTTTACCTTCTAAATTTAACTCTAATAAATTAGCAAGTTTCTTGTTTATTTTTTCTTTGTCTTTTTCTTTTTCTAGTTTTGTTACTATTGTTTCTGTAGTATTTTCTTTTAAGATTTTTTCTATTATTGATAAAGTTAAAAAATATACTGAAATTAAAGAACTAACACCAGAAATTGTAAATGAACTAATTGATAAAATATATGTATATCAACAAACTAAGCTGAATGGTAAGAAATATCAGCAAATAGACATTTACTATACAGGTGTTGGAATAATAGGTATTCCACTAAATGAATATGAATTAGAAAATGCCTTTCAGCAAAGTATTAAAAATACAAAAACAGCATAGTCTTTAAACTATACTGCTATAACCTAAAGGAGTACTTAATCAATAATTGTCCTTATTGAAAGTACTCCTTCAGAATGATATTTGTATCTACCTGTTCTATAAAAAGTTCGAACAGATACGTCGTTGGTGGGCAGGGAAGGATTCGAACCTTCGTACTCAAATGAGAACAGATTTACAGTCTGCCGCCTTTAACCACTCGGCCACCTACCCAAAAAAATATAGTTTTAGCTGAATTATTCATTCAACAAAAACTATTATAAATGTAAAAATATTTTTTGTCAATACTTTTTAACAAAATTTTATATATCAGTAGAATATATAATTCCACCGCCATAGTCAAAAACATCTAACCCTTTAAAGTCAATTAATTCAAGCCCGTATTTATTAATATGGTCTATAACTTTTTCTTTATCAGAAAGATAATCTATGTCACCAAACAAAATAAATTTACTACAAAATATTAAAGTTGCTCCACCTATAAATCCTTTAATATTAGAAATATTTCCTTCTTTATCTAAAAGTTTTATATTATTTTCTCTTATAAATAATGCATCTATGCCATACATTTGCAATTTTTTAGCAATCCATTCATCTGTAGTTATACAAGAATTTTTGCTAGTAACTGCTATAGAACATTTAACATATCCCTGCCTAACTGTTATATCAACTGGTATACTATAATCTGTATATTTACTACCTATAATATGTTCTCCTATCTGACAAGCATTATATAAAACATCTTGTGGATAAAATCTTTTAACTTCAGTATTACCAATTATAAAGCTTTTATCCTTTATTTTTGCATTTGGTGCACATATAACTTCATCGTTTATTTTACAATAAAATATATCACTATGCCCTGAAATTTCTTGATACACATCTTCTGATAATGGCAATTTTTGTACTTCAAAAAACTGTTTTAAATATTCGTATTCTTCATTTCTTATTCTTTCATCTATTATCAAAGTTGGCTTCATCATAATATAACTTTCTCTTTTTCACTTCAAATATAATTATTATTTAACTTCTACTTTCCATAGTCCATGTTTGTTACAATATGCATACAAAGTTGAATTTGGTATATATTTAAATCTCACTTCTGTTGATTGTTCTGGATATAATGTTATTCTTGTAACACAATTGTCTGTTGCTTGTGCTACCCACATAATATAATGCTCTTTATCCATTGGATGCTCTACTTCTCCTACCTTTACTGCAATTTCATCTTCTACTTTTTGATAAACAGGAACATGCTTTTCAGTTGCTGCATCTACTACATTTGGAATTAATTCCTCCATAGATTTTCCACAGCATGTCATATGCTTTATATCTCCTTCAATTAATTCTACTATACTTCCACATGCCGGACATTTATAAAATTTTACATTATTTTTCATTTTATTCACCTTTCTTTTAATTTAATATATTGTTAGCTAATTCTATTAATTGCTTTTTACTTTCATCATTTAACGTAGATTTGATTGTTACCATTGGTTCTATTACTTCAAGATTTTTCATTTGCGATACTATTTCTTTCATACATTTTCCTGCACTTGGAGCCCATGTTCCATTTTCTATAATTCCTATTTTTCTACTTTGATAATTTTTGCCTTTTAGTGCATTTAAAAAGTGCTCCATTGGTGGGAATAAACCTAAATTGTAACTTGATGAAGCTATGATTATCTTGTCATATCTAAAAGCATCTTCTATTGCTTCTGCCATATCATCTCTTGCTAAATCTGTTAATGTTACTTTCTTTGCTCCTTTTTCTTCTAATATTTCTTTTAATTGTTTTACCGCTTCTAATGTATTTCCATATATTGAACTACATGCTATAAATACTCCATCATCTTCAGGCTTATAAGAACTCCATATATCATATTTATTTATATAATGTTCTAAATCTTCTTTTAATATTGGACCATGTAATGGACATATTGTTTTTATATCTAATGTACTTGCCTTTTTTAATAATGCTTGTACTTGTATTCCATATTTTCCTACAATGTTAAAATAATATCTTCTTGCTTCACAATCCCAATCTTCTTCTGTATCTAATGCTCCAAACTTTCCAAATGCATCTGCTGAAAATAATATTTTTTCTGTTTGCTCATACTCTACCATTACCTCTGGCCAATGTACCATTGGTGTCATTATAAATTGTAGTTTGTGTTTTCCTAAATCTAATATATCTCCTTCTTTTACCACTAATTTTCTTTCTTCTAAATTGTCTATATTGAAAAATTGTGGTATGAATGCAAATGTTTTTTCATTTCCTACTATTGTCATATTTTGATATTTTCTTGAGATATTTTCAATATTATATGCATGGTCTGGCTCTAAATGAGATATTACTAAGTAATCAGGTATTCTTCCTTGTAATGCCTTTTCTAAATTTTCTAGCCACTCTTCTGTTTTTCTTCTATCTATTGTATCTATTATTGCTATTTTTTCATCTTTTATTACATATGAATTGTATGATATACCATTTGGTACAATATATTGACTTTCAAATAAGTCTAAATCTTTATCATCTGCTCCAATATATATTATGTCTTTTGAAATGTTTGTATCTTTCATATATACCTCCTTATTAATATAATAGTTTTAGATTTTTAATTCTGCTCTCAAATAATATAATATTTTCCTTTTTTAGTCAATACTATGTATTTCTTTAATTATTATTAGACATAAAAATAAATAATCCTTATTTTATTATAGGATTATTTACTACTGTCTATATATATTCTTTCATTAGGATAATACATATTTAGCTTTTTTCTTGCCATTTTTTCTATATATTCTAATGAATTTATATTTTGTTTATTTATATTTAATTCATCTTGATAATTTTTTGCTTCTGTAATCTGTTCATTTAAGTCTTTTTGTGTATCCTTATATGCATTTAATGTCTTCTGTTGATTTATTATTGTTATTGTTGCATATACTATTAAAACAATAAAAATCAATTTTGTTTTCTTCTTCATCAGTAACTCTCCATTTTATAATCTAATCCATGTTTTTACAACATAATATATTATTCTACTTATTTAGTTGTTTTTCCCTCTTTATTTTTCATTTTTTTATCTTTTTGAAAATTTTGTGTACTTTCATCTTGTTTTTTGGCTTATTATCTATTGCTTTGTTAATATTTTTTGTATGTACTTGTCGAAATATTTTACTTACATTTATTACTACTATTTTTATAGGTTTCTCTATTATTTTATAAATGAATTTTATTGGTGTTATTAATATTTTGTATATACACATTATTATGTTTTTTACTATATTTATTATTGTAACACTTACTTTTATTACATATTTGCTAAATAGTAATAGGTAAAACGCTATTCCTAGTAGTATTCCTATAAACATGAAAAAGCGTATTTCTCCATTATTAAAGAAAAATATCGAATATAATATTATTGCCCCTGTTAATAACCAAAATATAGTATCTTCTATATATGTAACAATATCTGCTGTTTTAAAACTCTTTCGTAATATTCTAAATATATCGAATAATAGCCCAATTAAAATTCCATCTAATGTAAATATTAAAAATAAATTCGCTTGACTTATAACCATTCTATCACCACATCTTATTATTTAAATATTTTTCCTAATAGGCTTCCAGAGCTCTTTCCTTGATTTGCTTCACTATACGCTAAACTAGATACTTCTCCTTCTACTATTACTTCTGATGTGTCTATACTTAATTTATTTATTTTTAAGTTCTGCCCCTTTATTGTTAATAACCCTAATTCTGTTTCTACTATTACTACTTGGTCATCAAAGCTTAATACATCATTTACTCCTGAAATACTTAACTTTCCTCTATTTTCTAATATTAAATTTTGTATAACATTCATTGTGTTCATGCTTTTTCTTTCTTCTACTATTGCCATTGTACAACTCTCCTTCCTATATGTTTCTATTTATTTATATTCTGAGGTTGTACTTTTTAGAACTAAAATATGCGAAGTTTATTACTCTCTAATGTTCTTTTTTAGAGATTATAAGCTTCGCACATTTTCTTATTTATTATTAATTTCCTGTACTTCTATATTTGTTCAATGCTAGGTTCCATATCTTTACTGCTATTATCCACAAGATTATTGCTATGGCTGGCGATAAATATATCATATATGTATTTATTCCTAAATAGCTTGCTGTTGGATAATATGCTACAAATGCAAATGGTAATATTATTGTTATTAATACTCTTATAAATTTGTTATATATATCTATTGGATATTGTGCAAATGTATATATTCTATAAAATGACCATATTACTTCATTTGATCTGTATGTCCAAAATGATGCAATACTAAATATTGTATTAATTGCTCCTATTATCATTGCTCCTACTATACTGAAAAATATTATTTTTATTATAAGTAATATTGTTATTGGTATTGCTAGCTTTATTAACATTATTATTGTCATTCCTATTCCTAATACTAAATACCCTATTGATGTAAATTCCTTAGATGATCCTATTATTGATATTAATGGATGTACAGGTCTTAACATTATTTTGTCAAAATCTCCTTCTCTTATGTACTTTGGTCCAATATCATATAATGCATCAAATAAAAAACTTGACACTCCAACAGATATTAGAGTTACTCCATATAATAATACTACTTGCTTAAAATTCCATCCTACTAAATTTTCTGCATTTTGAAATACTATCCATATAAATATTATTTCTACTAATTGTGTAATTATTTGTGATATACTCCCAACTATACAGTCTATTCTATATATTAACATTTCTTTTAATGATGCTTTTAAAAATGAAAAATATAATTTTATATTATCTATTACCTTTGTCATTATAAAATTTAATCCCTTTCTTTTGATTGTTCATTTGTTCTATATTTTAAGTTATCCTCCATTAATTGTTATCTTTTTTACAGCATGGTTGAAAAATGCTCTTGCTACAACATATAATATAAGTCCCCATATAATTTGTTTAATTATTATAAGTATTATTTCATTCATAGATACATTTCCTAACCATATCTCTATTGGTGTATATATTAATTCTTTAAATGGTAATATTTTTGATAAATTTTGGAATCACATTGGAAATAATGTTATTGGTGCTATTACACCTGATAAAATTGATATTACCGCTTTTTTTAATACTTGCATTCCCCAAATTGAATTTGTGTAAAATCCACATGTCCCTACTATCATTTGTATAAAAAAAGTTATTGGTATTCCAATTATTATTAAAACTATAAACAAAACGAAATGTAATATACTTACTGGTAATATTATACTCCAAAATATACTACATATTATTAATGTTGCTGTTCCTATGATTAAGGCAAATGCCATCTCTCCTAAGTTTATTCCAAAGTAATATTGAAAATATGTTAATGGATTTAATAATTCCTTATTAATCCTTCCTTTTCTAATTGAACGTGCCATATCTTCGTCTACTCCCCAAGCCACTAATGAACTTACTGAAAATACTAGTATATAATATGTAATCATTTGTTCAATTGTAAATCCTCCTGCATTTCCTGTTTGGTTATATATTGCTTGCCATACAAATATATATACTATTACTTCTACTATTCTATTCAATGTCCATAAATAAAAGTTCGATTTGTATATTGCATATTGTTTTATTTGCATTTTTGCTAATGCTAACATACTTTTTAACATTTATGTACTCCTTTGTATATTTCTTTTAATATATCTTCTAATTCTGCCTCTTTCATGTGTATATCTTCTATATTTCCATACTTTGATATTTGTTCTATTATTTTCATTATTGTTGTTTCTTTGTGACTAAATTTAATTTTTAATTTGTCTTCTCTTTCTTCTAATATTTCTGCATTATCAATTTTTAGATTTTCTGATATATTCATATTTTTTTCTTTTATTATAATCTCTGCTATCGTTTTTTCTCCATAGGTATCTTTGAATTTCTGCTTTTCTCCATCATATATGATTTGCCCTTTATCTAATAGTATTATTCTGTCACATACATCTTCTATATCTTTTAAATCATGTGTTGTTAATATTACTATTTTTGGTTCATCTAAATATACTATTTGTGGATTATGTATAAATGTCGCTGCTATTTCACATCTCATTTTTTGACCTAAACTCAAGTTTTTTACTTGTTTTTCTAATAAATCCTCTAATTCTAATATTTCTGTGAATTTTTTTAGGTTTTTTCTATATTCGTTTTCTGGTATTTTATACATTTTTTTGATTAGTCTAAATGACTCTATTACTGGTAAGTCCCACCATAACTGTGTCTTTTGTCTGAATACTGCTCCGATATTTTTGTTATTTTCTATTCTTTTTTCGTTTGGTACTATTCCCTTTACTACTACTTTTCCAGATGTTGGTGTTAACAGTCCTGTTAGCATTTTTATTGTTGTTGATTTTCCTGCTCCATTTTCTCCTATATATCCTACTAACTCTCCCTCTTCTATATTGAAATTGATGCCTTTTACTGCTTTATATTCTTTATATTTTGGTTTTATTAAGTTTTTGAAATATCCTATTAATCCTTCTTCTTTTTCTATTATTTTATATGTCTTCTCTAAATTTTTTACTTCTATTATAGACATTATTTTCCTCTTTTCTTTTATTTTTCAATATTCTCAAATTCTATATCTTCTTTTTTATATTCATTTGGCTTTAATCCAAATCTAGTTTTCATATATTTTAAGGTTGCAAGCATACAAATTAATGCTACTATTCCTATTATCAAAAATGCATTTTTTACATTTATTATTTTTAATAATAACCCTCCTAATACAGAGAATATACTTGCTGCTATTCCTCCTATAAATTCATATGTAAATGTTATTTTGTTCCTTTCTTCTTCCTTCGTGAAATTTTTTAAATACTTACTTTCTAAAATGTACCATATTGATGTACACATTTTCTGTATTGCATACATTATCAATATTATTGGTATTATTGTTGCTCCAGTATATATACTTGAAATTACTCCTATTATTATACATGTTCCTATATACATTAATGATAGAAATGATAATGTTCTATTTTTTAGTTTCTTTTCAATTGGTCTTTTTAGCGATAATGAAATTCCTCCTATCAATGTGAGTATAGCAAATATCATTGAGAATTGTTGTTCAGGTATTCCTACATTTACAAGTAAGTCACTATTATATGTGTCTATTATTTCTATTAAACTATAAAATACTATTTGGAATAATATAAACGCTTTCATTCTCTTTGATTTTATAATAAATTTAAAAGAACTCTTTAAATCTCCTCCATATTCTTTTACCGTTTTTACTAATCCTGATTTTTTCTCTCTTTTTACTTCATATATATCTTGAAATCCAAATGATAATATTATTGATATTATAGCAAATCCTAAACATATAAGCATTGGTATATAATTGTTTATTACAAATAAGTATCCTGCTACTAATGATGCAATTCCATCTAATATATAATACAAACTTCCTCCCTTTGCATCAATCTTGGAATATAGCCCTTCTCCTCCTTTTGTTGATACAGAATCGTATAATAAATTTGTTTCTGCAATTGTTTTTATGTCATATCCTAGAGAAAATATTAAATCTGCATAATAAGTAAAATCCATTTATTATTAATACTTCTGATGCTGTTAATTTTTTAGTTATAGTGTAAAATAAGAATTCTATTTTCTTTTTTTGCTTGCATACATTTTCTCCTATTTTTTCGATATTTTATGTCATAATTCTATCATACTGTATTTTTTTTTTTACAACATTAAAAAGAACAAAAGTAACTGCTTTTCCTCCTGTTCTAAAATATTAAGTTAAATTACTAAATATATATTTTTTTCGAAGTACTAATTTTGCAGTGAGCGGGAATTCCCGCTCACTGCAAAATTAGCTATATTTTTTATTGAATTACATGATATATCTAGATTTGGTGTTACAAAACTGTATTTTTTATAAATTTTTATCCTTTCTATAATGTTACTCTCAAGCTACTTTCATTTTTATTTTACCTCTACATCTAGTTGTAAATTTTCTCCATTTATATTAACTTCTGTATATCCATTATGATTTTGATTATAAAATATTTCTACTGTCAATGTATCTTTCTTTATAGTATCTTCAAATTTCTTGATAACTGCTTCTATCTTTGCATTTCCTGATACATATAAGTTGATTTTGTCTAGTACTTCAAAACCTTTGTCTTTTCTCATATTTTGTATTTTTGATAACACTTCACGAACATATCCTTCTTCTATCAATTCAGGTGTTAATGTTGTATCTAATACTACTCCAAATTCTCCTTCACCACTAAATGCAAATCCTTCTTTTCCTTGCATTGTTACAAGTAAAGTTTCTTGTGTCAACTCTATTGTTGTATCATCTATTTGTAAATATTCTATTCCACCATTCTTTACTTTTGTTGCAAGTTCCATTTGATTCATTTTAGCTAATTCTTGCTTAATTTGTGGTATTAGTTTTCCATATTCTCTTCCTAATACTGGTAAATTTGGCTTTATTTCAAAACTTACATATTCTGTCATATCTGCTCCTAAAACTACTTCTTTTACATTTAATTCTTCTTTTACTATCTTTCCATAGTATTCTGGTAGCTCAGTTGCTGATATTAATATTTTTGATAATGGCTGTCTATTTTTTATATTTGATATATTTCTTGCACTTCTTCCTAATTTTACTAGTTTATATGCCAAATCCATCTCTTTTTCTAATTTAGTATCTACCAAACTTTCATCATATTCTGGCCATAAGCATAAGTGTATACTCTCTGGAGCATTTTTGTCTAATCCTACTACTAAATTTTGATATATTTCTTCTGTGATAAATGGTACAAATGGTGCTGCAACTTTTACTAGTGTTGTTAATACTTTATATAATGTTGTATATGCTCCTATTTTGTCATCTTCTAAAGTTTCTGTCCAGAATCTTTCTCTATTTGTACGTATATACCAATTTGATAATTCATCTGTAAAGTCATCTATTAATAGTGCTGCATTTGTTATATCATAATTTTCTAACTTTTTATCTACTTCTTTTACTAATGTATTCAATTTTGATATTATCCATCTATCCATTACGTTTTCTGATTTGAAATTTGCATATTCTAATGGATTAAATTTATCTATCTCTGCATATAACACATAAAATGAATATACATTCCAAATAGTACTTAAAAACCCTCTTTGTGTTTCTTGTACATTTTCTAATCCTAATCTTGTAGGTAGCCATGGACTACTACATGTATAAAAATGCCATCTTGTTGCATCTGCTCCTACTTCATTTAATAGTACCATTGGATCCACACCATTTCCTTTTGACTTTGACATTTTTTGTCCTTTACTGTCTAATACATGTCCTAATACTATACAGTTTTCATATGATGGTTTATCAAATAGACAAGTTGATATTGCAAGTAATGTATAGAACCATCCTCTTGTTTGGTCTATTGCTTCTGATATGAATTGTGCTGGGAAGTTTGCTTCAAATATTTCTTTATTTTCAAATGGATAGTGCAATTGTGCAAATGGCATTGATCCTGAATCAAACCAGCAGTCTATTACTTCTTTTGCTCTTTTCATTTTATTTCCACATTCTGGACATTTTAAATGTACTTCGTCTATATATGGTTTGTGTAATTCTATATCTTCTGGTACTTCTATTCCTTTTTCTTTTAATTCTTTTATTGAACCTATACACTCTTTGTGTCCACATTCACATTCCCATATTGGTAATGGTGTTCCCCAATATCTGTCTCTTGATATTCCCCAATCTATTACATTTTCTAAAAATTTTCCAAATCTTCCTGTTCTTATTGTGTCTGGATACCAATTTATTTTATTATTATTTACTACTAAGTTGTCTCTTAATTTTGTCATTGCTACAAACCAGCTCTCTTTTGGATAATATAATAATGGTGTATCACATCTCCAACAATGTGGATATGAGTGTAAATGTTTTTCTTTTGAAAATAATTTATTTTCATTTTCTAACCATTTACATATATCTTCATTACAATCTCTTACAAATCTTCCTGCCCATGGTTCTACATCCTGTACAAAATTTCCTGATTTATCTACTAAATTTACAAATGCTATTCCATTTTGTTTTGAAACTAAACTGTCATCTTCTCCATATGCTGGTGCTATGTGTACTATTCCTGTTCCGTCTTCTGTTGTTACGTAATCCCCATGTATTACTACATATGCTTTTCCTTCTGGTTTTGCAAATGGCATTAATTGCTCATATTCTGTTCCTAATAATTCTTCTCCTTTATATGTTTTTAATACTTCATATTCTTTATCTTTTAATACTCTTTCACACAATTCTTTTGCTATTACATATATTTCATATGCTGGCTCTTCATCTGTTCCTACATTTACTTTTACATCTACATATTCATATGTCTTATTTACACATAATGCTAAGTTTGATGGTAATGTCCATGGCGTTGTTGTCCATGCTAATATATATTTGTTTTCTTCTCCTTTTATTTTGAATTTTGCTATACATGTTAAGTCTTTTACATCTTTATATCCTTGTGCTACTTCGTGTGATGATAGTGCTGTTCCACATCTTGGGCAATATGGCATTACTTTGTGTCCTTCATATAAAAGTCCTTTTTTCCACATTTCACTTAGTGCCCACCATACTGATTCTATATATTCATTATGGTATGTTACATATGGGTCTTCCATATCTACCCAATATCCAACTTGCTCTGTCATTTTTTCCCACATTGATACATATGTGAATACACTTTCTTTACACTCTTTTACGAATTTTTCTACTCCATATTCTTCTATTTGTTCTTTTCCTGATATACCTAACTTCTTTTCTATTTCTAATTCTACTGGTAATCCATGTGTATCCCATCCTGCTTTTCTTAATACTTGATATCCTTTCATTACTTTGTATCTTGGTATTATGTCTTTCATTACTCTTGTTTCTATATGTCCTACATGTGGCTTTCCATTTGCTGTTGGTGGTCCATCATAAAATGTGAAATATCTTCCTCCTTTGTTCATCTTAAAATTCTTTTTTATTATTTCTTGTGTTTTCCACTTTTCAGCTATTTCTTTTTCCATTCCTACAAATCCGTTTTTTAATTCTACTTTTTTATACATTTTCGTTTTCCCCCTTCTTTTTGTTAATTACAAAAAACATAAATTAATATTTGCATTAATTTTCTTCTTAGAATATAAAAAAACATCCAATTCGTGCCTATGCTTAGGACGAAATGGATGTTTCCGCGGTACCACCTATTTTAATAATTAATTTCATAAATTTTAGCAATTTCCAATATGCTTTAATTTCCTCATTAATTTATTCTCTCTTTTTTACTTTTAACGCAAGTATACGGCAAAACTTACTTTTTTGTCTTCTTCTTTTTGTTTTTTCTTTTTCTGCTTTGCAACAACATAGGTGATAATAAATAATTTTTACTTGTATGGATTTCACCATTCCCATACTCTCTACTAGATATTTTATTATTTATCGTGTCCTTGTTTTTGTTTTTTATTTTATGTTACTATATTAACACGTTTTTGGTTTTTGGTCAAGATATTTTTGTAAAATGAATTCTTATTTTATATTTTTTAAATTTCTTAATGCTTTATTAATATCTAATTTTGTATGTAAAACAGCTAAAATAACAACATCATTTTCTTTAATATTATAAATAATTCTATGATTTTTATAAATCATTTGCCTTACCGAATACTCTGATATAATATATTCCAGTTTTTTACCTACTCTGGCATTGTCTCTAATATATCTACATAGCCAACTAGTTTATTTATATAAGATTTAGCTACTTTATTAGTGTCTTCCCTCGCTTCGTTAATAAACTCTGTAATATGTGATATTGCATTATTAGTCCAAATTACCATTTATTTATAATCTCCTTTACTTCACTTTTGCTTTTTGTATTTCCATCTTTCATATCTTTTATTCCTTTTTGTATCTCTAATTGTGTATAAAGAGTATATAATATTTCTTCATAACTCGTTTTATCATCTATTTTCTGAACTGTATTTAAAATTAATTGTTTATCACTCATATCTTAACTCCTCCTAATCTCTTTATATTGTACCATAAATATTTAATTTTACTACATCATTTGGTACTTTTTATATTTAACTTTTAAATAACATTCTCTAAGTAATATCCAAAACAATTTTTGTTTTATCTCTCTTCATAATCATCTTTTTTAGTTTCTTTAGCTATTAATCTTTCTGCTCTAAAGATTTCCCATGGTATGACATATCTTTCATGTACAGCTTTTTCTCTTGTTAATTCTCTTCCATCAAATCCTTTTCCTACTAATTCTATAACTATATTCTCATTAATATTGAAACCAACATTAAATCCTCCATCATTTTCATATCGTGGTATGTTGGGGATTTTGTATTTAACAATAATAGTACTCCATCTGGATTTTGTTTTTTTACTTCTTCTAACTCTAATGGGATGTCTTCTTTTTTTCCACTAGTTCCAGATATTCTTACATTTCTATAGTCTCCTATCTTCGTATCTGTTCTTGTAGTTACTCTTTCTGGCAATTTGTTTTTTATTTTGTTCCACTCTTCTATTGATGATATTATTTGTATTTTTGAGTATGGATATAAATCAGGTAAATATTTATTTAATAAGAAAATTCCTTTTGCTTTTCCATACATTATATTTTTATTTGTGATGATTTCTTCCAACCTTTTTGAATATCATTTAAAATCATAATTATCTTCTCCATTTATTTATATTTTTTAATATAATGCTTTTATATCCCAAATAGTACCATCAACTGTATCATTTAAAATAATACCAATATTATCAAGTTCAGTTCTAATTGCATCAGCTGTGTCAAAATCTTTAGATTTCTTGGCTTCTAATCTTTTTGAAATTTTTTCATTTATATAATTTTCATCAATATTAAGTTTTTCTACATACTTCTTCTTCATCATAGATATAAACTCATTTGGTTCTTGCTCAAAAAATCCTAATACTAAATAAACCTCATTAATATTCTTTAACATTTTATTTAATGTCTTTGCTATTAGTTTTCTATTACCTTTATTTGCTGTTTTCATTAAGTTATTTGCATGTTTAAATATACTATGTAAATTTGAAATAGCACCTGCTGTATTAAAATCATCGTCCATATATTCTATAAATGTAGGTATTATATCATTTACAATTTCATCATCTATTTCTTCTATTGTTTCTTGTTCTGCGTATTTCTCTATAAATTCTTTCATTGCTTTTATTGTACTGTAAAAGTAGTACATATGGCTTTCTGATAATTTAAAATCACTATCTAAAATATCCATATCAGAACCATAGTGTTTTGATAACATTAAATATTTTATTACTTCATAATTATACATATTTAATGTCTCTCTTATCGTTAGAGAATTTCCTAATGATTTACTCATTTTTTCTCCATTTATTTTTATTAATCCACAATGTGTCCAATATTTTGCAAATGGCTTGCCTGTTAAGCATTCACTTTGTGCTATTTCATTTTCATGATGTGGAAATAATAAGTCTCTTCCTCCTCCATGAATGTCTATCGTTTCTCCTAATGTATTTAATGCCATTGCTGAACATTCTATGTGCCATCCTGGTCTTCCTTTTCCCCATGGTGATTCCCAATATATTTCTCCTGGCTTTGCTGATTTCCATAGTGCAAAGTCTATTGGCTCTTTCTTTCCTTCTTCTATCTCTATTCTTACACCATTTAACATTTCATCTATTTTTCTATGTGATAGCTTTCCATATTCAGAAAATTTCTTAACTGCGAAGTATACATCTCCCCTTTCTGTTGGATATGCATATCCTTTTTCTATTAATTCTTCTATAAATTCTATTATATGTCCTATATATTCTGATGCTTTTGTTTGTATATCTGCTTCTGGTATATGTAAGTTTTTCATATCTTTTTCATTTTCTTCTATTTGTTGTTTTGAAAATTCTAATGCATTTATTTCTTTTTCGTTTGCTCTTTTTATTATCTTGTCATCTACATCTGTATAGTTTCTTACATATGTTACTTTATATCCTTTATATTTTAAATATTGTGTTATCATTGCATATACTATCGCTTGTCTTGCATGACCTATATGGCTTAAATCATATACTGTTATTCCACATGCATACATTTTGACTTCTCTATCTTTTATTGGCTTGAATTCTTCTTTTTTTCCACTCATTGAATTGTATATTCTCATCGTTCTTTACCTCCCTGTCTATTATTGTGGCATTTATTTTGTTTGTCATTATACTACAAATGTATTGATTTATCAATACTCTTGTTTGTTTATCTTACTACTTAACTCTATTATTTTATTCATTTCATCGTCTTTTGCTACTTTATTTTTTCTAATTTCTCCACATTTTTTGCACTTAAATACTATTATATATCCTTTCTTACTATTTGTTTCTAATCCTATTGGTTCTAATATTCCATGACATTTTTCTGCTCTATCCCCTGGATTTTTGTCTAGGTGCTTTGAGTGTAAACAGTATGGGCAATGATTTCTACATGAATATCCCAATTTATTTACTTTTTTTCCACAATTTTCACATCTAAATTCTTCATCTATTTCTGTAAATTTGCTATTGTTCATTAACTTTTCTCGCTTTCCTCCTTGTTTATTCTACTTTAATTTGTATATTAATATTTAAAGTCTCCTCCTCCTAAGAACTCTTTTATTAACGAATTTGTTGGTATCATTGTGTTTGGTATTGGCTCAAAATATTTTAACATTTCACAAAGTCTTCTTGCCTCTGGATATTCATCATCTTCTGGTTTAATTTCTTTTAATAATGGCATTACTACTTCTTTAAATGCTGATAATTCATATATTAATGATGTGTTGAATATACTGTCACTGCTTTCTTGAAATGGAAATATGTTTTTCTGCTCTCCTTTATTTACTAATGCCCATGTCTTGATTGTGTCTTTTGCTGAATATCCTCTAAATTGATAGTCTCTTACTATTCTTCTTATTAATCTTGTGTCTGTTGTTGATATTCTATTATAATAGTCCATATTTAATACTGTTAATGCACTTATATATATCTTGTATTTTTGTTCCCTTGGTATACTACTCGTTAATTTGTCATTCAGACAGTGTATTCCTTCTATTACTAATACTTCATCTTCTTCTAATTTTAGCATATGTCCACAATATCTTTTTGTTCCTTCTTTAAAATCAAATTGTGGTATTTCTACCTCTTCTCCTTTTAATAATCGTGTTAAATGATTGTTGAATAAGTCTAAGTCTATTGCTTCTATGCACTCAAAGTCATATTCTCCTGTTTCTGTTTTTGGGTTTTGCCATCTTTCCACAAAATAATTATCTACTGATATTGTTACTGGCTTTATTCCATTTAATTGTAATTGTAATCCTAATCTCTGTGCAAATGTTGTTTTCCCTGATGATGATGGTCCTGCTATTAATACAATTTTTATTCCTTTTCTTTGTGCTATTTTGTCTGCTATGTTTGCTATCTTTTTTTCGTGTAACGCTTCATCTAGCATTATTATGTTTTTTATTCTGTCTTCTTGTATTGCTTTGTTTAATCTGTACACTGTATCTACTTTTAGTATTCTATGTATTGTATCATATTCTTTAAATGCCCATGCTAATTTTTTAGTTTGGTCATATTCTGTTAATTGGTTTGGTGATTTTCTTGATGGATATCTTATTAGAAATCCTTTTTCATATTTTACTACATCAAATACTGGTGTTGCTCCTGTTCTATTTGCTATTTCTCCATATATATAGTTATAGTAGTTTTCACATTTGTACATGTATATTGTTTCATTTTCTTGTACATCTAATTGTAATAGCCCTCTATTGGTTTGCGTTTCTTTGAAGAATTTTTCTGCTTCTTGTCTGTTCATATTTATTTTTTCTATTTTTATATTTTTTTCTATTATTTCTCTCATTTTGTTTTTTAATTTTTGTATTATCTCTTCTGTTGTATCTTCGTTTTCTATATCACAATACATTGAGTCTCCTAGTTGATAGTCTACTTGTATTAGTGCTTTTGGATATAGTTCTTCCATTGCTTTTCCCATTATGTATATTAGTGTCCTTCTATATATGTTTATTCCTTCTTTTTCTGTGATATCTATTAATTCTATTTTTCCTTCTTCTTCTATTTTATAATTTAAATTTTTATATTCATTATTGAATTTTGCTCCTATTACTATATCTTCACTTTTTTCTATTTCTTCTTTTAATATTTCTGATATTTTGTCTCCCTTTTTTATTTCTATTTCTTTGTCTTTATATTTTACTTTCATCTTTTCTTCCTTTCTATTTCTTATGTGTTATTATATTGGTATTTTATATGATATTTGTTTTTTAGTCAATAAAAAAGATAGATAATTAATCTATCTACATTATCATAAGCTATTTCTTATCTTTATTATTAACTTTTTTATAAATTTTACTTATTTCTTTTAATTCAATCCTCTATATTATTAATAAATATCATATTTTTATTTGGATTACATTTTTTATATAATAATGGAACTTTCTTTCCTATTCTTTTTCTGCACTCATCATAAAACTCGTTTATTTTATCCTTATCTTCACCTCTAAAATCTCCCCAATGATTTTCTACTACAGCTTGATATATTTCCTTTGAATAACAGTCCAGAAATTCAACTTTAGTATAAATATATACATCGCTATCTTCACTTAATGTAACATCTATAACTTTTCCATAGCAAAACTCTGCATTTTTAAAAAATCTTTTTCTTTTCAACATATTTATAAATGGTAAAAATGGAATCCATACTAGAATTATAAACGCTCTATTCCAAAAACAGATTACTATTTCAAATACTATAAGTAATATACTCAATAAAATTGATGTTTTTACTGTATCTTTCCACTCTTCCTTTATAATAGATTCTTTCATTAATACTTCCTCCTAATTAAGATAATAATAAAATTATTGTTATACTTTTTTGTCCTGTCTATTTATTTCCTTCAAAAACTCTGCATTCTGTTTATATAATATTTATATTATTTTTTCGATTTGTTCCATTGAAATTGGACCTAATCTTAAAATCTGTATTTTTTCTGAAGTACAATCTATTATTGTACTTCCTTCTCCAAATAAAACTGTTCCTTCCATAATACCATCTAAATTAGGAAATTGTTTCTCTATTTCATCTAAACTAGTACATATAGGTTTACCACTTATATTAGCACTAGTCATAAAAATTGGACTTTCTACTTTTCTAATCAAATTTTCTAATGCTTTTGATGTTGCCATTCTAACTGCTATAGTAGCATGCCCATCAGTAATATAATTAGGTACTTCTGGTCTCTTTTTTAAGACTAAAGTAATAGGTCCTGGCATAAAAGCACGAATTAATTTTTCAGCTTTTCTATCTACTATAGCTATACTTTTTATTTGTTCCTCATCTGCACACATTACAGCAAATAATTTAGTTTTAGGGCGTTTTTTAACTTTCATTAAATTTTCATATGCTTTTATTGAATTTATTCTAGCACATAATCCATAAACCGTATCTGTAGGAACACTAATTACACCATCTTTTTTCAGTATTTCTGCTAGTTCATCTGTTTCATCTTGTTTGTATCTTTTTTTCATATTCATCCTCTTCCATTCATTACTTATTCAATTTAATAAAAATGATTATACATGGATTATAGCATTTTTTTGCTTGAAAGTATATAAATAAAAGGCAAATTATTTATAATTTGCCTTAAAAATATAATTTTATTTAATAAAATAATTCATTTTCTTATTAATACTTATTATTTCATTTTTCATCCCCATACATCTTTCCTTTAGAATCTTTCATGACTCATTTTAGCACTCTTTTTTAAATCGTATAAATTCTCTCCAAATTTTATTAGATTACTCCTCCTTTGATTTTTTATTTTAAATACTGATCTAAAGGTTTTATTTTAAACTCTAAATCTCCCATTTTTTCAGTAGTTACATACCCTGGTTTTGCATTAATTACATCTGGAATTCTATTTACAACAGTTGCACAAGTAAGTTCTACTGTTGCTGGTTTTTCAACTGTTATAGTTGTTGTTGGCTCACCTTCTACTGTCCAAATATTTTTATCAAATTCATCTGGTGCATATACTTTTCCTATACATTCTGATTCTATAGTAATTCCCTCTTTTGTTTCAGTTGTAACAACTGCACTCATTCCTGTTGCATTTCCCGCCTTGACTGTCATATTTAGTGTAGATGAATATATATCTTCTTTATATGTTTGTGGTATACATCTTTGTGTTTGACTTATCGGTGTTAATCCTAATTTAGAACATAACCAACCATTTACATTCCACATATATGAAGGTAAATATTCTCCTCTTTCTATTATAGCTTGTCTTTCATCTGCTGAGATTCTATCTACTGATGCAATCTTTTCATCAAATTCTTGTAATGATAGCCCAGCTCCATGAGCTTCTGCTAAGGCTATTCCATATTCTTCTACATTATAGCTCGAGCTTCCCTTTATTTTAGTTATTCTTTGTGTAGATCCTGCTAATGATGTAATTAATTGTCCCCAATATATATCTTGGTATCCTGTTCCTGTTATTGTGCAATTATTTTTCTTAGCTACTTCATCAATTTTAGCAGTTAATTTTGGATTAGAATTTTGTGGATAAAATGCTTCTTCACATGTTGATATTGCATTTATTCCTAATTCTGCACATAGCATAAAGGGCTCTTCTACTTCTGCTATTAAGCTTCTTGTTGTTACTATACATACATCTGGTTTTACATCTTGTAACATCTCTCTTGCTTGTTTTGCATCTGTTATTATAACTCCTAATTTATCTTTTCCTATTATTTCTCCTATATCTTTTCCTACAACTGATGGATTAATATCTATTGCTCCTACTATTTCTACTCCCTTTTCTAACATATATTGCATTGTATATATGCTCATTTTTCCTACGCCATATTGTACAGCTTTTATTTTTCGTTCCATAATTTTGAAACCTCCTTTGTTTTATATTTTGTATATTTTCTGTTTTTATATACATTCTTTTTATATCATATATGCTCTTTTTTTAGTAGGTTTTTAGCTATTTTTTAATTCTATTTTTGCATAAATTCATTTTTATATGTATATAATATTATAAATATATTAAGTTTTAAATATAGTATGGGAGGACATGTTATGGATTTAAATCGTATTCATTCAATTTTAAATAATAAAGAAAAAGTTGATGTTCTTTATGATGAACGACCTGTTTGGATTCAGGGTTTGAATAATAATGTTGCAAAGGTTGGTTTTATCGATACTTTTGAAGAAAAGGATGTATATATTGAAGATTTATATGAGAGAAATTTATATAATTAAATTTTATACTAATTTCCCAGTCAGCGGGAATTCCGCCAACTGGGAAATTAGTAGTTTTCTAAAATATATTCTCTAAAATTCTATTTTTTCTTGTATCCATTTTGTTAATTCATCTATTTTTACTCTTACTTGTTCCATTGTATCTCTATCTCTTATTGTTACAGTATCATCTTCTAATGTATCAAAATCTATAGTTACACAATATGGTGTACCAATTTCATCTTCTCTTCTATATCTTTTTCCTATTGATCCTGCTTCATCATAATCACACATAAATTTCTTTGATAAAATGCTATATACTTCTTCTGCTTTTTCTGATAGCTTTTTTGATAATGGTAATATCGCAACTTTGTATGGTGCTAATGCTGGATGTAAATGTAAAACTGTTCTTATATCTCCTTCTGCAATTTCTTCTTCATCATAACTATTGCATAAAAATGCTAAAGTTACTCTATCTGCACCTAAAGAAGGCTCTATTACATATGGTACATATTTTTCTCCTGTCTCTTGGTCTAAATATGTTAAATCTTGTTTTGATACTTCTATATGTCTTCCTAAATCATAGTCTGTTCTGTCTGCTATTCCCCATAATTCTCCCCATCCAAATGGAAATGCAAATTCTATATCTGTTGTTGCTTTACTATAAAATACTAACTCTTCAGGTGAATGGTCTCTTAAACGAATATTTTCTTCTTTTATTCCTAAGTCTAATAAGAAGTTTTTGCAATAATCTTTCCAATATTTAAACCATTCTAAGTCTGTACCAGGCTTGCAGAAGAATTCTAATTCCATTTGTTCGAATTCTCTTGTTCTAAATGTGAAGTTCCCTGGTGTTATTTCATTTCTAAAGGCTTTTCCTATTTGACCTATTCCCATTGGTAATTTTCTTCTTGTTGTTCTTAATACATTTTTAAAGTTTACAAATATTCCTTGTGCTGTTTCTGGTCGTAAAAATATTTCTGCTTTTGCATCTTCTGTTACTCCTTGAAATGTCTTGAACATTAAATTGAATTTTCTGATAGCTGTAAAATTGTGTGCTCCACATTCTGGACAATTGATTTTATTTTCATCCATGTATTTTATCATCTTCTCATCTGGCCAACCATCTACTATTTCTTCACAGTTATGCTCATGCATCCATTCTTCTATTAATTTATCTGCTCTGTGTCTTGTTTTGCATTCTTTGCAATCTATTAATGGGTCTGAAAATCCTCCTACATGCCCTGATGCTACCCATGTTTGTGGATTCATTAATATTGCACAGTCTAATCCTACATTGTATTTATTTTCTTGTATGAACTTTTTTATCCATAATTTCTTTACATTGTTTTTTAGTTCTACTCCTAATGGTCCATAATCCCATGTGTTTGCTAATCCTCCATATATTTCTGAGCCTGGATATACATAGCCTCTAGCTTTGCATAAGTTTATTAAAGTTTCCATTGATTTTAACATCTTTTTTCCTACCTTCTTATTTTATTTTGCTTATTATATTCTCTTTTGTCTTTCTTGTCAATGGTATATACTATTGTAAGAATATAAAAAATTTTTTAAATCTATTGTCAAATTTTTATTTATGTGCTAATATAATATAGTAATTCATTTAGGGGTATAGTGTTAATGGTAGCACATCGGTCTCCAAAACCGCCTGTGAGGGTTCGAGTCCTTCTACCCCTGCCAATTTTTATTAGAGGTACATTAAAAACCTCTTTTTTTATTTGTGTTTATACAGCAAAAAGACATATCCTCAGAGTATGCACCCTATAGATATGCCTTCCCACACACAACGATTCAGTTTTAGTTTTCAGAGTCTTGCCTCTGCTTTTCCCACATCTTACGCATATACTCAGCTTGCCTCTTATCGCGTATTGGTTTTCCGAAATGGTCAGCAACTTCACATATTCCCCAATAGTAAAGTATTCGTATAAGAAAAGCAGGAGACCATATAATGCTAATAATGAAACTGTGTATAAATTCATTAACTGATGCCATAATTAGGGTAATACCCAATAGTATACCAAGAGTAATAAGTGCGGTCAACACCATATGTCTCCGAGTGCACACGAAGAAGTATAAAAGGTAAAAACCTCCTATAAGCAAACTCATGAGTAGTACTAATTTCCAGCCCAGTTGCTCACTTTCCCAATACCTCCCCATTACAGTTTGCAGTATAGCATAACTCAGCACTACTGCGACAAAAGTGATTGCGATTTTTGCTAAAAGAGTTCCTTTCGTTACTGTTTTCGTTGTCATTGTGTTTACCTCCTTGCCTTATAAGGCGTTGAATATTGGCTCATGCCATGTGTATGATACTTTTTAAGTATACCGTATTTTACATAAAAAGTCAATTTTTAAAAATCTCTTCATTCCTATATTAATTACTTAAAACTAAAAAACAATTCTTCAAATTCCTCCAACTCCAATCCAAATACCTCTTTCATTTTTATAATTTCAGTAACATAAAATTTGCCCTCCCCTTGCAATTTATTTTTTAGAGTTTTAGGTGTAATGTTCAGTATACTTGCCAATTTTTCTAGCGATATATCATTTTTCTGCATATATTTACTTATTTTTATACCAATTAATTTATTATCCATATTCCTAGTAGATGTTAGTTTTCAAAGCTAACATCTTATCCTTTCTTTTATTTTGTAAGCTTTGAAACTTACATAAAACTTCGTTTCTTTTATAGAAACATTTTATACTTTTCTACTATTTTTGTCAATATATTGGATATTTTGTAATAGCATATGTTATATTACCCTTTTACTTACTAATATCCATTATTTAGTGGTTTACAAACTTTTTCATTAATGTTATAATTTTATTAGTTTAATTTTAGGAGGGATTATTTTGAATCATTCATTTCCTCAGAGGTTTTCGCAACTTTTGAAAGATTCTAATATGACTTATGATGAAGTTGCTAGTGCCCTAAATCTGAAGTCTAAAGGTACAATTTCAAAATACGCAAATGGTAAAAATAAAAAAGTTGATTTGGCAACAGTTATAAAAATTTCAGAATTATTTAATGTATCTCCTGTATGGCTTATAGGCTTAACTGATAATATGCACTATAAAATAAAAAAGTAATTTATCTTTTGATTATTTTATCAAATACTTAAACTACTTTTTTATTTTTTCCATTAAATGTAATATTTTTGTATTTTCTAACAAAATATATTATAAAATTTATATTTACCTCTTGTATTTTAATATCTTTTGTAGTAATATATAATCTCAAAAAAATTATATCAAGAGGTAATTAAAATCAAAAAAATAATTTTATCAATAATAATTTTTACAATATTAATATGTATCTTTTTTATTCCCACAATAAATCAAGGAAATTACAACAAAAATCCAGAAATAAATATAGATATTAATTGTGGAGAATTCCAATGGCCTATTCCTGGCTATACTAGAATAAGTTCATACTTTGGAAAAAGAACTGCCCCTACAACAGGTGCAGCTATTAATCATACTGGAATTGATATTCCTGCACCAGAAGGCACTAAACTAATTGCAATTTGTGATGGAGAAATTACTTTTACTGGATTTCTTGGTGGTGATGGATATACAATAACACTTTCGGTAGATGATACTAAATTCACATATTGCCATGTTTCCCCTACCTATATAGTTAATGAAGGTGATGAAGTATCTCAAGGTGAAGTTATTGGATATGTTGGTCCAAAATATGTATATGGTGTTAAAGGCAATCAATACTCAGATGAAAATGGTAAACCCACAAATGGAGCAACTACTGGATGTCATTTGCACTTTGGTGTACGTATAAACGAAAAATATGTAAATCCTATAGACTACTTTAAATAAACTATATTTTTTAATTCTATTCCATTTTTTCCATTTGCATGTTATAATCATAATCAATATTAAACGAAAGGAAATGAAACACATGACTACAAAGCTAATAGCCAAAAACCCAACTGCATACCACAATTATGAAATAAAAGACACAATCGAAGCAGGAATTGTACTTTCAGGAACTGAAATTAAGTCAATCAGAAATGGAAAAGTAAATATAAAAGACTCATATGCCACAATAAAAGATGGCGAATGTTACATTTACAGTATGCATATAAGTCCATATGAGCATGGAAATATATTTAACAAAGACCCTTTAAGAGATAGAAAACTATTGCTTTCAAAAAGAGAGATATTTAAATTATTTGGTATGATTAAACAACAAGGATACAGCCTAATACCAATAAGTATTTATTTTAAAGGTAGCTTTGTAAAAATTCAATTAGGCATTGGTATTGGTAAAAAACTATATGACAAACGCCAAGATATTGCCAAAAAAGATGCTGAAATGAAAATTAGACGAGCAATGAGAGAAAAAGAATAACATATTTATAAGACATTCCAATATAATTTATAGAGGAATGTCTTATGAGAATGAAAAAAGTTAAAATTTTTGTATTAAATACTCTTGTTTTACTATCTAGTTCCATTATTTTACAAATAATAGGAATGTCTTTTAATGTTTATATATCTAATAAAGTAGGTTCAGAAGCTGTTGGAGTATTTGCCCTTGTTTCATCAGTATACTTATTTGGAATCACCCTTGCAACTTCAGGAATAAATATCGCAACTACTAGGGTTATTTCTGAAGAACTTGCTTATGACAACTACAATGGTATAAGAATTCTAGCTAGAAAATGTATAATTATAAGCCTTATTACTGGTATAATCGCAAGTACCATTTTTTTCATTTTTTCTGATTTCATAGTTCACTCTTGCTTACATAATAGAGTTAGCCATAATGTTATTTATACCCTATGTATTGCTCTTCCATTTATTTCTATGTCATCTGCTATAAATGGATATTTTACTGCTGTACGTAGAGTTTATAAAAATGCATTTGCTAAGTTCTTTGAAGAGTTTGTAAAAATAATAGCAACTGCATATATTGTAAATCTATTTCTTCCTGCTGGATTAGAATATATATGCTTTTCTTTAATTTTAGGAGATGTTATTTCTGAAGTTCTTTCTTTTATATATCTATATCTTTTATATATAAGAGATAAAAACAAATACTTAAAAAGATGTTTTTCTAAAGATAGTCTTACATATACAAAAAGAATCTTACATATATCACTTCCTATCGCCTTTACTTCATATATTCGTTCAGGTCTAGCTACCTTCAAGCAACTGCTTATACCATCAAGTCTAGAAAAAAGTGGTATTGGTTGTTCTTTAGCTTTGTCTAATTATGGTGTTGTTAGTGGTATGGCTATGCCAGTTATTATGTTTCCAAGTGTTTTTATAAATAGCTTTGCAGGTTTATTAGTTCCAGAATTTTCAAGATACTATGTAAAAAAGGATTATGCTCGTATAAAAAAAATGACATATTTCATACTTTCCATAACTATCTTGTTTTCGCTATTTGTTAATCTTTTATTATTTGCATTTGCAAATAAAATATCTATAACACTATATAATAATTCAGATATTGGATATTATATAAAAATATTATCTTTTCTTGTTGTATTTATTTATTCTGATTTAGTTATCGACAGTATTTTAAAAGGAATTGATGCTCAAGTTAGTGTTGTTTTTATAAATATAGCTGATTGTTTAATTACTATTAGCTTTATATATTTTTGTGTTCCTCATTTAGGTTTTATAGGTTATTTAATTTCTATATTTATTAGTGAAATTTTTAATATTATTCTAAGTGGTGGAAAATTGTTATTGTTATTAAAAAATTTTAAATAGTTTTTATATATAAAAAAAACATCTAAATATATGATTTTTAATGATTTCTAATAAATTTTATACTGCTCAGTATATTTATTGACATTTAATATAAATAATTATATACTTGAGCTAGAAAAAATGAGACAAACTTGTAGTAAACAAGCTATTGTCTTATTATATAAAAAGGCTTTAGTTGTAAATTATAAACTTTTGCCTTACAGAAAGGAATGATGTCAATTATGAAAAATTTAATTGAAATTAGATGGCATGGTAGAGGTGGTCAAGGAGCAAAAACAGCATCACTTTTATTAGCAGATGCTGCATTTAATACTGGCAAATACATTCAAGGTTTTCCTGAATATGGACCAGAAAGAATGGGTGCTCCAATTACTGCATATAACCGTATAAGTGATGAGCCAATCACTATTCACAGTAATATCTATGAGCCTGACTATGTTGTTGTAGTTGATGATACTTTACTAGAATGTGTAGATGTAACAGCTGGACTAAAAAAAGATGGCGCAATTATTATTAATACTACAAAAAAATATGATGATTTCAAAGATAATTTAAAAGGATATGAAGGTAATGTTTATTGCATAGATGCAAGAAAAGTATCTATAGAAGCTTTAGGCAAATACTTCCCTAATACACCAATGCTAGCTACAATAGTAAAAGTTACAGGAATTATGTCTGATGAAGATTTTCTAAATGATATGAAAGGCTCTTTTAAACATAAATTTGCTAAAAAGCCAGAAGTTATTGAAGGAAATATGAAAGCTTTAGAATTAGCTTTAAAAGAAATACAAAAAGTAAAATAGTTATATAAAATATTTATGAATTTAGAAAGGAGAATTTAAAATGTCTGAAATAAATGTAAATACCCCTATGGATAAATTAACAATTGGCGGTAACATATATGAAGCTGGAAATGCAAAAAATTTCAAGACTGGAGATTGGAGGAGTGTAAAACCTATATATCTAGAAGAAAAATGTAAACAATGTGGACTATGCTTCCCTGTTTGTCCAGAAAATGCTATTCCAGTATGTAAAGATACTCTAAAGAGAACTGACTATGATTATGATTATTGTAAAGGATGTGGTGTATGTGCAGTTGTATGCCCATTTAAAGCAATTGAAATGAAGGAAGAAGGTGCCTATGAATAATGAGTATAAGAGAAAGATTAAGTGGTAATGAAGCTGTTGCAACAGCTATGAAACAAATAAACCCAGATGTAGTTGCTGCCTTCCCTATAACACCATCAACAGAAATTCCTCAATATTTTTCTACATTTGTAGCAAATGGCTCTGTTGATACAGAATTTGTACCAGTTGAAAGTGAACATAGTGCTATGAGTGCATGTATAGGTGCTCAAGCAGCAGGTGCTAGAGCTATGACTGCAACATCTGCAAATGGTTTATCTTTAATGTGGGAAATGATTTATATAGCATCAAGTTTACGTTTACCTATTGTTTTATCATTGGTAAATCGTGCTGTATCTGGACCTTTAAATATACACAATGACCATTCAGATGCAATGGGTGTTCGTGATAGTGGATGGATTATGTTATTTTCTGAAAATAACCAAGAAGCATATGATAATACACTTATGGCTCATAGAATTGCAGAGCATAAAGATGTATTATTACCTTTAATGGTATGTCAAGATGGATTTATAACTTCACATTCAATTGAAAATATAGAACTTGAAGATGATGAATTTGTTAAAAATTTTGTTGGAACATACAAACCTGAGCATTATCTTCTAAATGATAAAGAGCCTATTGCTGTTGGACCTTTAGATTTACAAGCATATTTATTTGAACATAAAGCTCAACAAGCACAAGCTATGAAAAATGCTAAAAATGTTATATTAGAAGTTTCTAAAGAATTTGAAAAATTAACTGGAAGAAAATATGGGCTTTTTGAGGAATATAAATTAGATGACGCAGAAATAGCCATTGTTTGCATGAACTCTACTGCTGGAACAACTAAATTTGTAGTAGATAATTTAAGAGCAAATGGAATTAAAGCAGGTTTATTAAAAGTTAGAGTATTTAGACCTTTCCCTAGTGAAGAAATTGCCAAAGCTTTATCTCATCTAAAAGCAATTGCTGTTTTAGATAAAGCAGATTCTTTAAATGCTATTGGTGGTGCATTATTTAGTGATATTACATCTTCAATGTATACAGCTGGAATAAATGTTCCTACTGTAAACTATGTTTATGGTATTGGTGGTCGTGATACTACAAGTAAGCAACTTGAATCAGTTTTTTCTGATTTATCTGAAATTGTAAAAACTGGTAAAATAGATAATCCTTATAGATATTTAGGTTTAAAGAAAGGAGATGATAAATAATGTCTGAAGAAGTTAAAAAACCATATAATTTAAAAGAAGTTGTGGCAAATAAACCTTCAAGATTTACAGAAGGTCATAGAATGTGTGCTGGATGTGGTGCCCCAGTTGTTGGTAGAATGGTTTTGCGTGCTTTACATGAAGATGACCATGCTGTTATTACAAATGCTACTGGATGTATGGAAGTTTCTACTTTTATATACCCTTACACAGCTTGGACTGATTCTTTTATTCACACAGCATTTGAGTGTGCTGGCGCTACTTGCGCTGGTGTTGAAGCAGCATATAAATCTATGAAAAGACAGGGAAAATTACCCGCTGATAAAACTACTAAATTTATTAGCTTTGGTGGAGATGGTGGTACTTATGATATAGGTATTCAAAGTCTTTCAGGTGCTATGGAAAGAGGCCATGATATGACTTATGTGTGCTATGATAATGGTGCATATATGAATACTGGTATACAACGTTCTTCTGCTACTCCCAAATTTGCTGATACAACGACTACACCTGCTGGTAAAGTTGTGCCAGGTAAAATGCAAACAAGAAAAGATTTAACATCTATTATGGTTGGTCATCATCTTCCTTATATTGCTCAAACTTTGGCGATGGGAAATCTTAAAGATTTATATGAGAAATCTGAAAAAGCTATATATACAGAAGGAGCAACATTTTTAAATATTTTATCTCCTTGTCCTCGTGGTTGGGGTTACCCTACTGATCAACTTATGACTATCAACAAATTAGCTGCTGATACTTGTTATTGGCCTTTATATGAGGTTGTAGATGGAGTTTATCATATTACTTATAAACCTGCAAAAAAACTTCCTATTGAAGAATTCTTACGTCCTCAAAAACGTTTCAAGCATATGTTTACTCCTGGTAATGAATGGATGATTGAGGAATTCCAAGCTGAAGTTGATAAGAGATGGAATGAACTTATTGATCTTGAGGAAATGACAAATAAGAAAATTGAATGTTAATGAAGGCAAAAACTTTGAGTTTTTTCATATAACAATAAATAATAATTTTAAAAAAATAGCTTTTTTATCAGAGAGCGGGAATTCCCGCCATCTAGTAAAATAGCTATTTTTTATATTTATATATATTGCTTATAAATATTTTTCTTTATATTTTTACTTTCTCCTAATCATAAAATGCTGTGTAAACTTAAAGCTTCCCTTTTTTAAATACAAATACCCACATATACAAAATACTACTGCACCAATAAAATTGACAAACATATCTTTCATTGTATCATATAATCCTATGTCTAAAAATCCACCATTAATTACTGCTAGTTCTTTCCCCTGTTTATCAAGCAAAACTGTTTTATCTATATCTTTTACCACTATAGATTTATTTGAATTTGTTTCATCTAATGTAACAGTAGAAATCGTAGACACTATTTTATCTTTTTGCATATCTGTTAACATTATATTATCTGCTCCCCATTCTATAAATTCCCATAAAACTCCTATTGTCATTGAAAAACAAAATGCTACTATTGCTACATAAAATGGTGATAAACTAATTTTTTCGCTATTTTCGTTTAACAAATTGACCAGCGAGAATCCTACTCCTGCACATAAGAAACCATTTAATGTATGTAATAGTGTATCCCATATTGGTATTTTAATATAAAAACTATTAATCTCACCTAAAATCTCAGATGAGAATATAAATAACAATATTACTATTTCAAAAAAATTAGGAATTTCTATTTTAAAATTTTTCGATATAAAAAATGGCATCATTAATAATACTAAAGTTAATCCACATAAAAATGCATTATTCAAGTCTCCATGTATTAATTGAGTTATTAAACAAAGTAATACTAAAATTCTTATTACTATATATACTAGCAAACTGGTTCTTTTGGTTTCTTTATATACATCTATTATTCTTTTCCTTTTTTTCTTCATTGCTTCCTCCGTTTTTTGTTTCTTTATAAATTAATAAAATGGAACTATATCTACTATGTTCCATTTTATTTTACTAGTTATACATAGAACTTTATTTGAATAAAGTTTTCATTGCTGAGTCTATTTCTGATTGATCTCCTAAATCAGCATAACAATCTATAAATAAATATACATCTCCTGCATCTGCTACATATAAATTACCTATATACCTAGTTTCTTCTCCATATGTATATGTATAATATTTAAATTCTGTTTTTCCTATTTTCTTTGTTAAAACTTCTGTTACATCATCATAATTGGCATCTGCATATGTTTTGTCTTTTGCAGCTACCTTGTCTAGTGTATCATAACTTGGGTCAATTTCTTTTTTAGATATAGTAGAAGCATATACTTCAACTTTATTATCTTTGTCTAATACTGCAAAACAATAATAGTCTGCATAATCAGATCCGAATTTCTTTGTAATTTTTTCTTTAGTATCATATATGTATAAGTCAGATGGCGCATTTACTGATATTTCTGTATTTGGTATTGTAACTTTTTCTATACTTGCATTATATGCTATTACACCTATCATTATAACTACAAAAAATACTACAAATACTATAGCTAATGTTATTATTGAATTTTTTCTATTTGTTGCAGGATTATTTTGCCTTGCCCCATTTACATTTGCTTCTTCATTTTCTACATCATAATAGTATTTTCCTTTAACTTTCTTTATAATTCCATTATTGTATAAAAGTTGGAAATTTGCTTTTGCTTTTCTTTCTATTACATTATGTGTCATCACTAATTCATTTATTATTTCTTTCTTTTCTGCTGTATTCTCACTATTTAATGCTCCTAATGAATCAAATGCTTTTTTTGTTTCTTCTGCTTGTTCTTTTACATATTTTTTGTAATCATCTGATAGTGGTTGTTCACTAAATTTTATATCTTTTGAACCTGCTTTTATTTGCATTCTCATTGACTTTATTGTTCCTGCTATACCTATTATTGTAAATGCTATTGATACAAGTGCATCTTGCATTATTGCTGATGCCATCTTTTCATCTTCATATACTCGTTGTATTGTCTCAAATGATGGTTCTACTCCAAGATCTGCTAAAATTACTAAAGGACATATTATTGTTGTTAGTAATACTATTATCCCAACTGATACTATTGCTATTATTGCTGGTAATCCTTTTCCCATTTTTCCTTTTGCTATTTTATATCCATAAAATGCTCCCAACGCTATAAGTACAGCTAAAATTGCTACTATCATATTTCCATATACATATACTAATACCCATGGTAATGATGCTATAGCTCCTCCTATTATTGCCCCTATTGTTCCTGTAATATAACTTCCTTGTGGATTATTACTTATTGCTTCTCCACTTGCTATTTTTTCAGTCTTTACTTCTTGGCTGTTGTTTTCTTCCATCTTTTAACCTCCAATTTAATCTTTATTTTCTACGTCTGATGTTTGTGGTTGTTCACTAAATTTTATATCTTTTGAACCTGCTTTTATTTGCTTATTTATTGATTTTATTGTTCCTGCTATACCTAATATTGTAAATGCTATTGATACAAGTGCATCTTGCATTATTGCTGATACCATTCTTTCATCATCATATACCTTTTGTATTGTTTCAAATGATGGATCTACTCCAAGGTCTGCTAAAATTATTAAAGGACATATTATTGTTGTTAATAATACTATTATCGCAACTGATACTATTGCTATTATTGCTGGTAATCCTTTCCCCATTTTTCCTTTTGCTATTTTATATCCAAAAAATGCTCCAAATGCTATAAGTATAGCTAAAATTGCTACTATCATATTTCCATATACATATACTAATACCCATGGTAATGATGCTATAGCTCCTCCTATTATTGCCCCTATTGTTCCAGTAACATAACTTCCTTGTGGATTATTGTTCATTGCTTCTCCACTTACTACTTCTTGAGTTCCTACTCCTTGACTGTTATTTTCTTCCATTTTTTTACCTCCTATTTTATATTTATTTTTTATATCTAAGAAAGACAAAATCATAGTATAATGTCTTTCTGTAGAAGACAATCTTTGCAGAAGTTAGAATTTGTATTAGTTTATACTGCTTACAAATTCTTAATTCTGGCTTTTTGTTCTTAAATATCTAGTACTATTTAATTTATATTTATGCAGTTTTTGTATTGTTATCCATTTTTTTTCGTTTCTTGTTAATTGTTTTTTCCTTTTCTACAATTCTATTTTCATTTATTACTACTTCTGGGTCTTTGTTCTCTATAACTGTTTCTCTATTTATAATACATTTTTCTACTTTTGGGTTTGATGGTATTTCAAACATTATATCTCTCATTATATCTTCTATTATTGAACGTAGTCCTCTTGCTCCTGTCTTTCTTTCAATAGCTTTGTCAACAATAGCATTTATTGCCTCTTCTTTGAATTCTAGTTCTACATTGTCTATTTCAAATAATTTTTTATATTGTTTTATTAATGAGTTTTTTGGTTCTTTTAATATTTTTGCTAATGCTTCTCTATCCAAGTCTTGTAAAGTTGCTATTATTGGAAGTCTTCCTATAAATTCTGGTATTAGACCAAATTTTAATAAATCTTGTGGTAATAATTCTTTGAAACTTTCATATTTGTTTATTTCTTTTTCACTCTGAATCTTTGCTCCAAATCCTATTGATTTTTTTCCTGTCCTATCTTTTATTATTTTTTCTAGTCCTTCGAATGCTCCTCCACAGATAAATAATATATTTTCAGTATTTATTTGTAGTAATTCTTGATGCGGATGTTTTCTTCCTCCTTGTGGTGGTACAGATGATACTGTTCCTTCTATTATTTTTAATAATGCTTGTTGTACCCCTTCTCCACTTACATCTCTTGTTATTGATGGATTTTCAGATTTTCTTGTTATTTTGTCTATTTCGTCTATATAAACTATTCCTCTTTCTGCCTTTTCTATATCTCCATCTGCTGCTTGTATTAGTTTTAGTAAAATGTTCTCTACATCTTCTCCTACATATCCTGCTTCTGTTAATGTTGTTGCATCCGCTATTGCAAATGGTACTTTTAGTATTCTTGCTAATGTACTTGCTAATAATGTCTTTCCACATCCTGTTGGTCCTAATAATAATACATTGCTTTTTTGGATTTCTACATCATCTTCCCTTATTTCTTTATTGCTTGCTATCCTTTTATAATGATTATATACTGCTACTGATAATGTCTTTTTAGCATCTTCTTGACCTACAACATAATCATCTAATATCTTTTTTATTTCTTTTGGATTTGGTGTTTCTTCTATCCCATCTATTGTATAGCTTTCTTCTTCAAACCCTTCTGTTTCTATTATGTTGTTACATAATTCTATGCATTCATCACATATATATACTCCAGGTCCTGCAACTATCCTTTTTACTGTTTCTTGTGCTTTTCCACAAAATGAACACTTTACATTTTTTGGTATATCACTATTTCTTGCCATTTTAACTCCTTTTATCCATTATTCCATCTATTAAGCCATATTTTAATGCTTCTTCTGCTGTCATATAGTTGTCTCTTTCTGTATCTCTTTCGATTGTCTCTAAACTTTGACCTGTTCTATCACTTAATAGTTTGTTTAACTTTTCTCTTGTTTTTACCATGTGGTCTGCATGTATTTTTATCTCTGTTGTTTGTCCTGATAGACCTCCACCTCCTATTAGTGGTTGGTGTATTAAAATTTCAGCATTTGGTGTTGCAAATCTTTTTCCCTTTTCTCCTGATGCTAATAGTACTGCTCCCATACTTGCTGCCATTCCTATACATATTGTTGATACTGGACATTTTATATAATTCATTGTGTCTACTATTCCCATTCCATCTGTTATTGATCCTCCTGGTGAATTTATATATAAATTAATTTCTTTGTCTGGATCTTCTGATTCTAAAAATAGTAATTGTGCTATTACTAAACTTGCACTCGCTGGATTTACATCCTCTCCTAAAAATATTATTCTGTCTTTTAATAGTCTTGAGAATATATCATATGATCTTTCTCCTTTACTTGTTTGTTCAACAACATATGGTACTAGACTGTTTTGTATCATAACATCATTCCTTTCTCTTTTTCGTACTGGCTTTTATGCCTTTTATGTATATTTTCTTAATTGTTTACTTTTATTTTTTACTTGTTTTTTCTTTTGCATTTTTTACAATTAATTCTATTGCTTTTTCGTTTTCTATTCCTTCTTTTAAGTATTTTCTTATATTTTCATTGTCTTTTAGTTCTTCTTCTTTTTTGCCATAGTTTGTAGCCATTTCTTTTATTTTATTGTCTATTTCTTCATCAGTTGCTTCTATTTTTTCTTCTTTTATTATTGCTTCTAATGCTAATCTTGATTTTATTGCTTCTATTGCTTGTGGCTCATATTCTTTTTTCATTTCTTCAGCGGTTTTTCCCATCATTTGAAGATATTGTTCTAATTTCATTCCTTGGTATGATAATCTTTGTTCTATGTCTTTTAACATGTTTTCTGCTTCTAATTCTATCATTCCCCCTGGAATATCTATTTTCATTTCTTCAGTTATTGCTTTTATTGCTAATTCTTGTTTTTCATATTTTTCTTTTTCTTCATTTCTTTTTTCTATTTTTTCTTTTATACTATTTTTTAGTTCTTCTAATGTGTCATATTCACTTACATCTTTTGCAAATTCATCATCTAGTTCTGGTAATTCTTTTTTCTTTATTTCATGTAATTTTACTTTGAATGTTGCATCTTTCCCTGCTAATTCTTTTGAAAAATATTCTTCTGGGAATTTTACTTTTATATCTTTTTCTTCTTCTACTTTCATTCCTATTATTTGGTCTTCAAATCCTGGTATGAATGTTCCACTTCCTATTTCTAGTTCATGTCCTTCTGCTTTTCCACCTTCAAATGCCACTCCATCTACAAATCCTTCGAAGTCTATTACTGTTATGTTTCCTTTTTCTACTGTTCCTTCTTCTACAGATACTAATCTTGAATTCTTTTCTTGCATTTGTTTTATTTCTTTTTCTATATCTTCATCTGATACAGTATACTCAATCTTTGGTATCTCTATACCTTTATATTTTCCTAGTTTTACTTCTGGTTTTGTTCCTACTACTGCTGTAAATATTAATTCTTTTCCTTTTTCTATTTGTGTTACTTCTATATTTGGTCTGCTTACTGCTTCTACATTATTTTCTTTTAATGCTTCTTCATATGCTTCTCCTGCTATTTCGTTGAAGGCATCTTCATAAAATATCTCTTTTCCATAGTATTTTTCTACTATGTTCATTGGTGCCTTTCCTTTTCTAAATCCTGGTATATTTATATATTTTGCACTTTTAAAATATACTTTTTTTATTGCTTCCTCAAATTTTTCTGCTTCGATTGTGATTTCTAATTTTACTTCATTTGCATTTTCTGTCTTTTCTACTTTACTTTTCATTATTATCTTCCTTTCATGTTTTTAATTTCTAGGCTTTTAGCGGTTACATTATATCAACATTTTTCTTATATTGCAAGATTTTTTATAAAATACTTGTATTTTTTTTATATTTGTGTTAAACTAGTTATTAGTCAAATTATTTTAACTTTTAGGAGGTGCATTTTTAATGGCAAAATGTGATATATGTGGAAAAGAACCTATTCATGGTAACAGCACAAGTGTTACTCGTTCTCATATAAGTAAAAGAAATTCTCGCGTTTGGCAACCAAATGTTAAGAGAGTTAAAGCTTTAGTTAATGGAGATACTAAAACTCTTCATGTATGTGCTAAATGTTTAAAAAATGGAAAAGTTACAAGAGCATAGTCTTTTTTTATTCCCTCTTACATATATTTGTGTAAGAGGGCTTTTACTATGTTTAGATTTTGTATTATTAAGTTAAAAAATTACATATTTCCTTTTATTTTTTTAATGTTTACTGTTTTTCTTATTTTCTTTTCTAATAGTAATATTTCTGCTGCTAAAACAGGTCTTGATTTATTTGCTAATTCTGTTATTCCATCACTTTTTCCTTTTTTTGTGGCTACTGAACTTTTATCTCATACTAATATTATTAATTTTCTCGGCTCTTACCTTAATAGATTTATGAAACCTTTATTTAATATTCGTGGTGAAGGTTCTTTTGCATTGATTATGGGAATTATTAGTGGTTACCCTGTTGGTGCTAAAATCGCTTGTAACTTTAGAAAAAATAATGTTTGCTCTAAAGAAGAATGTGAACGTTTGCTTAGTTTTACTAATAACTCTGGCCCTCTCTTTATTGTTGGGACAGTTGGTATTACTATGTTTAAAAGTTCTACTATAGGTATTCTTCTTTTGATTACTCATATTCTTGCAGCTCTAACTGTTGGTATTATATTTAGATTCTGGAAATGTAATTTTTTTAATAGAAAAAAATTGAATAGAGGCTTTGATAATACTTCTGCTTATTCTTCTAATCCTAATGTAAGTTTGTCTAATTTAGGTGGTATACTCGGGGAAAGTATTACAAATTCAATCTCTACGCTTTTGACTATCGGTGGCTTTGTAGTTTTATTTTCCGTTATTATTTCTATATTGCAAAATAGCCACTTTTTGAATTTATTTGCTTTTGTGTTTAAAGCTTTTAATATTCCTTTTGATGTTGGATCTTCCACTTTATTGGGTATGATTGAAATTACTAATGGTATTTCTAGTATTTCTGCAATAGCTTTGAAAAAAATATCTATTAATATTATTATTATTGCTTTTTTACTTGGTTTTGGTGGCATTTCTGTTATGCTTCAAGTTTGGAGCATTGTTTCTAAAACTGATTTGTCTATTAAGCCTTATGTGTTAGGTAAAATCCTTCATGGCTTGTTTGCTGCTACATATGCTTTTATCTTTATGCATATTTTTCCTTTCTTTTATTTTGATTTATAACTTGAATAATTAGTTTTGCTACATTTTATATGTTATCTATTTAGGTCTTTCAGCACAATGTAAACCTAATAATATTAAACAAAGTATATATGTTTTTTTATTTATAGTTAATTTTGCAGTGAGCGGGAATTCCCGCTCACTGCAAAATTAGGTAAAATTATTTTAATATATAACTCTATCTATTAAGTTATTATTTTTTTCTTCTTAATATCCAATCTTTTTGGCATTCAATTGGTAATTCTATTTTTACTTGTTGTCCTTGTTTTCCTGGATTTACAACATCTATTTCTTCATTTGTTTCTGCATCATATAATTTATTAATAATAAATTCTACTGGCTCTATCTTATTTGGTACTATAATTTCCATTATATCTCCTATTTTTAGCCTATTTCTTATTTCTATTGTATATATATGTTGTTTTGAAAGGGTCTGACTATCAAATATATTATTCTTTTCATTTTGATTATTTTCTAGTATAATTCCTCCGAATTCATATTCTTCATTATATTGTTTTCCTGAATATTCTTGAATGTCCTTGTTGTCTCTATCATTAAAATAAAAAGTTGTTATTCCTCTAGTTTTTACCTTGTCTAATTCTTTTAAATACTTTGTATAATCATAATTTTGGGGATCTTTTTGATAATCATCAATCGCATTTCTATATGCATTTATTATACTTGCTATATAATATTGGGTTTTTAATCTACCTTCTATTTTTAAACTATCTATCCCCATTTCTATTATCTCTGGAAGTTCTTTTATTAAGCATAAGTCTTTAGAAGAAAATATACTTGTTCCATACTCATCTGTTTCGATTGGCATAAGTTGTCCTGGATTATTTCTTTCTTCAGCATATAAATTGTATGACCATCTACAACTTTGGGCACAGCTTCCTAAATTAGCACTTCTTCCTGTTAAGAAATCACTTAAAAAACATCTTCCTGAATATGCAAAACATATTGCTCCATGTACAAATATTTCTGTTTCCATATCATCAGGTTTATTCTTCATTATGTATTTTAATTGTTCTTTGCTCATTTCTCTTGCCATAATCATTCTTTTTGCACCATTTTTATACCAAAAATTACTTGAATGTAAACTTACTATATTTGATTGTGTACTCATATGTATTGGAATATTAGGTGCATATTGTTTGGCAATTTCTAAAATTCCTCCATCTGCTACAATTATTCCATCTGCTTTAACTTTTTCTAGTAGTTTTACTTGTTCTATTATTTCATCATATTTTTCATCCCAAGCATATATATTTAAAGCTACATATACTTTTTTTTCTATTTGGTGTGCATATTCTATAATTTTTGCTAATTCTTCATCATCTATGCCTACTCTTGTTCTTAATGATAATGATGATGTACCACAATATACTGCATCTGCTCCATATAAAAATGCTGTTTTTGCCTTTTCAAATGACCCAGCTGGTGCCAATAATTCTACTTTCTTCATTTTTTTATTCCTTTCAAAATCATATTTTTGTTGAGTTTTATACTTCTTATTATCTTTCTTTTTCTTCTCTTAATTTTAAAAATGGATATAGTTCTTTTAAAACTTCATTTGTTGTTAATTGTCTTTCATACATTTTTCTGGTTTTTTCATCAAATTGTGCATACCACTTTAATGGTATCTCTGAATAGATTTCTGCACTTCCACTATTATACATATTTTGTTTACTTTCCTCAATAGCTTTTATTTCTTCTTTACTGGCTTTTTTATCTCCTATTGCTTTGTATAATGTATGTGAGTATGAATGTTCGAAATCATCTATAGTCTGTAGCCTACATTCTATCACATTTACATCTCTTCCAATTAATAAGTAAAAATGCTCTGCTACAAATTGTGCTTTATTTATCTTTTTCATTCTTACTATTTGAATTTTTCCATTAATTTTTAATTGAGTTCGTATATACTCTAATTCTTCTTGTGTTGTTGTTAAAATAGTTGTTGCAAATATATCATCTAAGTTTTTATGCTTAATTTTATTTTCATATGCACTTTTATTTGATTTTATTCTAGACATCATCCTGACTTGTTGATTAATTGTTCCTTGATTTATTCCATTTTCTACTATCTTCATTAATGCTCTTCTTTTCATTGAAAATGCTTTAGATGTATTTTCAATAAAGTTTGTATACATATAATAATTCCTTAATGCTTCATTTGTTTTTATTTGCTTTTTTTCGAATGTTTCTTTTTGCTCAGGTGTCCAATTATAAAAAGAATCCTTTATCAAAAAAACATTTACCTCCTTTTTGTAATAGCAAGACCATCTCCGACTTCCAAAATCTCAGTTTCCATATTAGGGTTTTCTGTAACTTCTTTAATATATTCTCTTAGGTTTCTTACTGCTGTACGCTGTTTATGCTTATTATAATCACTCATAACATATCCCTTATATAATACATTGTCTGCTATTATGACTCCTTGTGGTTTTAATAATCTTTGTGCTTCCTTTAGGAAAAATGGATATTTTCCTTTTGCTGCATCTATAAATACAATATCATATTCTCCATTTAATGTTGGCAATATTTCTACTGCATCACCACTATGTATTTTAATTTTATCCTCTAATTCTAAGTTTTTGATGTTTTCCTTTGCCTCTTTTAGTCTTTCTTCATCTCTTTCTATTGTGTCAATTATGCCATCTTTTTCTAAATATTCTGAAAAGCATATTGCTGAATATCCTACTGCTGTTCCTATTTCTAATATTCTTGTAGGCTTTATTTCTTTTAATATTTTTGCAACAACTTCTAATGTGTCATCCATTATTATTGGAATATGGTCTTCTAAAGCTTTTTTCTTTATTTTGTTAAATATTACTAAATCCACTTCGTTCTCCTTTAATGTTTTAGGACAGATTATGTTTATATCTGTCCTTTAAATTATTTATTATTTCCTTATTTACTTCTATTTGCTCTTTCTCTTTCTTTGCTATCTAGTATTTTCTTTCTTAGTCTTATTGATTTTGGTGTTATTTCTACTAATTCATCATCTTGTATGAATTCTATTGCTTTTTCTAATGACATTTGTATTGGTGGTACTAAACGAAGTGCATCATCAGATCCTGATGCTCTTGTGTTTGTTAAGTGTTTTTCTTTGCATACATTTATACTTAAATCTTCTCCTCTTGAATTTAGTCCTACTATCATTCCTTCATATACTTCTACTCCTGCACCTATAAATAAGTCTCCCTTATCTTGTGCATTGTATAATCCATATGTTACAGATTTTCCTGCTTCAAATGCTACTATCGTTCCTCTTACTCTTGATACTACATCACCTTTATATGGCTCATAACTATCAAATATATGATTCATTGTTCCTTCACCTTTTGTGTCTGTTAGGAATTCTGTTCTATATCCTATTAGTCCTCTTGCTGGTATTTTGAATTCTATTTTAGTATGTCCTTCTTCTGCTGGCTCCATATTTGTCATTTCAGCTTTTCTCATTCCTAGTTTTTCTATTACATTTCCTACTGAGTCATCTGGTACATTTACTACTAATCTTTCTATTGGCTCACATTTTACTCCATCTACTTCTTTGAATATTACCTTTGGTCTTGATACTAATAACTCAAATCCTTCTCTTCTCATTGTTTCTATTAGCACTGATAAATGTAATTCTCCTCTTCCTGATACTTCAAATGAGTCAGGTGTATCTGTTTCTTTTACTCTTAAACTTACATTTCTTTCTAGTTCTTTGAATAGTCTGTCTCTTATATGTCTTGATGTTACAAATTCTCCTTCTCTTCCTGCAAATGGTCCATTATTTACACTAAATGTCATTGATACTGTTGGCTCATCAATATCAACAAATGGTATCTTGTCTGGCTTTCCAAATTCACATATTGTTTCTCCTATGTGGATATCTGATATTCCTGCAATTTCTATTATATCTCCTGCTGATGCTTCTTCTACTTCTTCTTTCTTTAATCCTACATGTGTATATACTTTTGCTACTTTTCCTTGCGAAATCTTATCATCTGCTTTGCATATTGTTACTGGTTGTCCTACCTTTATACTTCCTCTTTCTATTCTTCCTACTGCTATTCTTCCTACATAATCATCATAGTCTATATTTGATACTAACATTTGTAATGACCCTTCTTGGTCACAGTTTGGTGCTTTTATTGTGTTTACTATTGTTTCAAATAAACAGCTTAAATCTGTTGTTTCATCTTCTAAATTCACTTTTCCTATTCCATTTTTTGCTGATGCAAATACTACTGGAAAGTCTAATTGGTCATCTGTTGCATTTAATTCTATAAATAATTCTATTACTTGGTCTACTACTTTTAATGGTTGCGCCCCTGGTCTGTCTATTTTGTTTATTACTACTATTGGCTTTAAATTTAGTGATAATGATTTTTTTAGTACTTCTCTTGTTTGTGGCATTGCTCCTTCAAATGCATCTACTAATAAAAGCACACCATCTACTGTTTTTAGTACCCTTTCTACTTCTCCTCCAAAGTCTGCATGTCCTGGTGTGTCTACTATATTTATTTTTGTATCTTTATACATTACTGATGTGTTTTTTGATAATATTGTTATTCCTCTTTCTTTTTCTTGGTCATTTGAGTCCATTACTCTTTCCTGTACTTTTTCATTTTCTCTAAATACATGACTTTGTCTTAGTAGTGCATCTACTAATGTTGTTTTTCCATGGTCTACGTGTGCAATTATTGCAATGTTTCTTATTTTTTCGTTTATCATCTTTTTATTTCTCCTTTTATTTCTTTTTTTTACAGTTCAGTAGGAATATATATGTCTGTGTCAGAGATACACTCAAAAAATAATTTGGTTGTACCTGTTAGGGGCGTATCAAATTATTTTTTTGAGTCGTATCACGGTTAAACAGGACTATATACTTTCAAATCTGAACAGTAATATTTTATTTTGCTAATAATTTTATTTCTTCCATTATTTGATTTGTAACATCTTCTAATGTGCCTTTATCTTTTACATCTGTATATTTACTAAAATCCATTGGTTTTCCATATCTTATTGTTATTTGATGGAATGGTTTTACTTCTCCACTTATTCCTATTGGTAACACTTTGATTCCTGATTTTATTGTAAAAAATGCTGTTCCATCTTTTAAGTCTTCTCCTTTTTCTAGCCCATTTCTTGTTCCTTCTGGAAATAGTGCTATACTTTTGTTATTCTTTAGTGTTTTTAATGTAGTTTTTATTGCTGTTATGTCTTTTTCATCTCTTTTTACATATATTACTTCAAATATTTCTCCTAAAAGTGCTAGGAATTTATTTTTTGCTAAATCTTCTTTGGCTAGAAATATTATATGTCTTTTTGCTGTTACTTCTATTAATGGTGGGTCTAAATATGTTCTATGGTTTGCACAAAATATGAATTGTTCATCTTTTGGGACATTTCCTATTCCTATTATTTTTATTCTATATACAATTTTGCAGTATATAAATATTGCCCCTTTTATTATTCCTCTTGCTATGTCTTTTAAAACCTTTTTCATTTTTATTTCTCCTCTGGTACATGTATATTTTTAGCTATTACTTCTATTTCTGTTACATTCATTGCTGTTAAATTTTCAATTTCTCTTTTTGCTCTTTGCTTGAAATCGTTTAGTCCTTCAATTACATTAAATCCATATACTACAGATACCTCCATGTATATGTCTACTCCTTCTCCCAAATTGTTTATTCTTGTTCGTATTACTTTATATATTGATGGCATCTTAGTTGCCAAATACTCTACAATTCCTTTAAACACACTATCTGATATAGTAAAATTTCCTAAGTAACTGAATGTTGGTCTTATTATGGATTTTTCCGCAATATATGGTTTTTGCCCTGCTCCTTTTGATTTAAATATCTGTAATGGGTCTAATAAATATCCTGAAAAATCTTTTTTTATTTCAAATGTTGGTACAGGTATTACATGTTTTCCTTCTGTTACTCTTATTCTTCTTGCTGTTTCCATTTCTTGTTGCGTTGCTACATCGGTTATGTATATTATTTCTTCTATTTCTGGTAATCCTAAATTTTTTGCTATTTTTTGTACCATTCCATCTGATGTTCCTAATATTAAGATACTTTCTACTTTGTTTTTGCTAATTGCATTTACTATTTCTTTCTTTTTTTCGTTATCTAAAAATATTGCTTCTTTTACTGTTTCTATTTTTGTATGTGCCTTTTTTGCTGACTCTCCAGCTATTATTTGGTTTTCCTTTATTAGTAAACCATCATCTATTATGTATTTGATGTTTTTTTCATTTGCTACCATCTGTGCTCTGTAACTTTTTCCAGTTCCTGATGGTCCTACAAATGCATATACCTTTATCTTATTTGAAAATAACATATTTTCTCCTTTTACCTACTTAATAGGAAATTGCACTAAAAAGTGCAATTTCTTAATCTACTTCTGCTATCTTTATATCTCTAACATGGTCAATTTTTTCCCATTCTGTTTCCCTTTTAAATAAACATTTGAAGTTTATTACTAACCATGTTCCCATAAATAATGGATAACATAACAATCCTTTTATCATTGGCTTTATTGGTTTCTTTTCTAGCCACATTGCTACTATTGCTGTTCCCATTGGTAATATTAATGTTGGTACTAAATACCTTAATATATTTAGTCCTAACTCTACTTCTGTAATTCCACTTAGTGCATACATTATAAAGTTTGTTACTACAAGAATTAATGTTAATATAAACATTGGTATACTTCCTAATATATATAATAATCCATCAAAATTCATTAATGTTTTATGCTCTTTTACTGCTTTTAATAATTCAACTGTATATCTTCTTACACATTGTATATGCCCTACTGTCCATCTACTTCTTTGTGACCAAGATTGTTTAAATCCTGTTGGCTGTTCATCATATACTATTGCATCTGTTGCCCATCCTAGTTTCTTTCCTGCTATTATTCTTTTTAATGAAAATTCTATGTCTTCTGTTAGTGTTTCTGTATTCCATCCTTCTGGTTTTATTACATCAAATTTTACCATAAATCCTGTTCCATTTAATAGTGGTGATAATCCTATATTGTATCTTGCTAAATGATAAAATCTGTGTAATGTCCAATAGAATAGTGCATATCCTGCTGATATCCAATTGTCTGTTGGATTTTTGATGTCTCTATATCCTTGAACTACATCTTCCCCTTGGCATAGCTTTTTATTCATATTTATTATGAAATTTTCATCTACTATATTGTCTGCATCAAATACAAAGAATGCATCATAATCTGCATCTTCTTTTATTTTTTGTTGTAAAAACCAATTAAGTGCTGCTCCTTTTGTCTTTTCAGTATTACTAAATCTTTTATATACTATTACTCCCATTTCTTCTGCTATTTTTGCTGTATTATCTGTGCAATTATCTGCTATTACATATATATCATATAATTCTTTTTCATAGTTTTGCCTTTTTAGACTTTCTATTAGATTTCCTATTACTGTTTCTTCATTGTGTGCTGGGATTATTGCCATAAATTTATGATTTTTGTTTTCTTTATATGGTTTGTCTTTTAGTCTTACTAATGAACATAAACTTACTATTATTTGATATAGCCAAAATATTGTTACTATCCATACTAAAGCTTCTTTTAGTATATTTATATATTCCATTTTTCCTCACCTATTTTTTATTTTTTTAATCTTATGATTTACTGTTTTTATATTTTTGTGCTACTCTTATTGTTATTCTATTCATCATTATCTTCTTTTATGTCATCTTCTTCAAAATCTTTTTCATCTAAACATCCACCACATTGTAAACAATTTCCTGAACATCCTGTAATTTGTTCTTCTGTATCTCCACTCCAGTCTAATTCTATTATATTATGACATTGTGGGCATTCTGTTTCTTTTTCCTCTTCATCATATTCTATTGCAAATTGATAATCACAATATGGACATATTATATCAAAATCAAATTCATCTTCCATGTATATGTCTTTTTCGATATTTTCTACTATTTTTTGCATTTTTTCTAATTGTTTTTCTAATTTCTCTTGCTTTTTTTCTATTTCGTCTATTTTTATTTCTTTTTCTTTTATTATTTTGTCCATTTCATCTAAAAATACACTTATTAATTTATTGGTTTTTTCTTTTACATATTTTAACTCTTCTTGGTCTTTTACTTTTTTTTCTAAATTTGTTAAAAATTGGTCAATTTCTTTTTTTATGTTTTGTATCATTGTTTTTAAATACAAATTGTTTTTGTATTTCCTCCTTTTTATACTCTTTCCATGTACTCACATGTTCTTGTGTCTATTCTTAATATATCTCCTATATTTACAAACATTGGTACTTGTAATTCTAATCCTGTTTCTAGTGTTGCTGGTTTTCCTGATGTTGTGGTTGTGTTTCCTGCAAATCCTGGCTCTGTATATGTTACTTCTAATTCTACAAATATTGGTGGCTCTACTGCAAATACTTTTCCTTTGAATGATAATATTGTTACTTCCATGTTTTCTTTTAAGTATTTTAAAGTATCTCCTAAATCTGCTTTGTTTAATGGTATTTGGTCATATGTTTCATTGTCCATGAAATAATATAAGTCTGCATCACTATATAAGTATTGCATTACTTTTCTTTCTATTTCTGCTCCTGGATATTTGTCTGATGGATTGAATGTTTTTTCTAATACTGCTCCTGTTATTACATTTTTTAATTTTGTTCTTACAAATGCTGCTCCTTTTCCTGGTTTTACATGTTGGAATTCTACTACTCTATATACTCCTCCATCCATTTCAAATGTTGTTCCATTTCTAAAATCTCCTGCCATATATACTGCTGCCATCTCATTTTCCCCTTTCTCTTTTTTAATATATTTTTCTTTATTTTTCCATTTTTGTGTTGACTTTACTATTTTACACTATATCACTTAAAAAATCAAGTATTTTTTACCAATATATACTAATTTTTAGTTACAGTTTAGTAGCAATATTAGAAGTCTGTGTGAGAGATGCATTCAAAAAATAATTTGGTGGTACCTGTATGGGTGTATCAAATTATTTTTTGAGTTGTATCTCGGTTAAGCAGAACTATATAATTAAAACATTAAAAAGTTATGGATTATACCATAACTTCTTTTATATTTCTTCTTCTTTTACTTATCGTTTCTGCTGGTGGCACTAATGGACTGTACGTTTCTCCATTAAATACATCAACCTCTACTGTTCTTGTTAATACATCTGTGTAACTATATGTTACATTTCTATCATTTTCTTCATATCTTACTACAAATAAGTTTGGATATGCTTTTTCTATTGTAGCTTCTTTTTCAAAAATCTTACTTCTTCCAAGTGATCCTTTTACTATTATCTTTTGTCCTACTTTGCCTATAATATCTGTTTTTAAATTTGTTATATCTGATTGACAAATCATTTAACCACCTACTTTTCTTAAGATGGTCTGAGTATATCATTTTATTCTTTAATTGTCAAAAGCTGTAATATTTAATCGATTTTCTGTGGTTTAGTTTTTTCAAGTGTTTTTGCTATTTTTTACCTTTTGTTACATTTTTGTTACAATTTCATTACAGTTTTATTACGCTTTATTGTAAAAATTACTTTCTATAGAAAAAAGAGTGTAATTCATTATAATTTAATAATGTCTCACATTCTTTTTTTATTTTATATAAATATTATGCTTTTTTTACCTTTTGATCCTATTCCATTTATTCCTTTTTTTCCATCTCTTAATTCTTTTTCAAAGTCCTCAATTGTTATATATACATGTTCATCTGTTGTAGCAACCTTTCTTGCTAGTATTAGTGGATCCAAAAAATCTATTAGTATTCTTGCTGGTGATGAAGCGAAGTTAGCTCCTGCTAATATTATTGCTTCAAAATAGCTTTGGCATGCACCTGCAAATATTACTAATCCTTTATTTTTTTCTGCATCGTATCTTCTTGCTTCTTTAACTGTTTCTATAAAATGTCTCGAATTTTTATAATTATATATGTCATTATAGTTCGTTTCTTTCTTTATCATCCCATCATGTCATGTGTGTTATTGTACCAGAATTTTTGTATATTTATATTTCAAATTAGTAGACTAATTTGTTACTACTTTATTTAATATTCCACTTTATTGAAATTTTTCTACTATTTAAGTCTTCATCATAGCAATCAATATAAACTTCTGAAATAAATTCATCTATTGTCTTTTTGTCTAATTCTTTTATATTAAAGCTTTCTGTTATGTTTTTTGATATTGTATTCTTATGTCTTAGATTCTGTAAATCATTTTCTATTTGTTTAAGTCTTATTTTCATATTTTTTATATCTATCTTTGTCTTACTTTTTATTATTAGGAATTCTTCTGCATCAATTATCTCATTTACCTTATCTTCATATATTACTGCTAAAGTCTTTTCTTTCTTTAATATATTTTTATTTATACTAGATTTCTCTTTTTCTAAGTCTTCTTCTCTTTCAAAAAATATATTTGAATTTAATTCGTAGTATTTTTTCTCTACTAAAACTTTATCATAATATTTGTGAATTTGCTGATTTATCTCCCTTAATATTATTTCATATAATTCTTCTTCTTTTATACTTTTTTTATTATTGCATAACTCTTGTGTTGCTTCATATCTGTTACCACATAACCAATATTTATAATCCTTATTCTTTGTCTTTTTTGCATTCCTATAAAATTTGTGTTTACAACAGCTACATTTTATTTTGTCTGAGAAAATTGATATTTCACCACTTGCCTTTTCTTTTACCCTCTTTTTTTTTCCAAATCTTGAGTTAACAATATTCCATGTTTCTTTATCTATTATAGGATTATGACAATATGGTACTATTATTCTCTCTTCTTTTGATATTCTTCTTTGTTTTTTATTTTTATAGCTTATGGTCTCATTTTTGTGTTGTACTAATGTACCTAAATATACTTCATTTTTTAGTATTTGATATATTGTATTTGTTCTCCACACATATATTGAATTGGTATCTAAATTTACTTTATAGTTATTATAGTTGGCATTTTTCTCATGTTTGTATATACTTGGTATTGGAATGTTATTTTTGTTTAAATAGTTGCATATTTGTGTTGCTCCTTTTCCATTTAAAAACATTACAAATATCTTTCTTACTATTCTTGCAGATTCTTCATCTATTATTAAATGGTATTTGTCCTTTGGGTCTTTTTTATATCCATATGGTGCAAATGCCCCTGTAAATAGCCCATTTGATTGTTTGTTTTTTATTATTGCTCTTATGTTTATTGATTGATCTTCTACTTGCCACTCATTTACTAGTCCATTAATTTGTCTTGTTTTTTTATTCCCTAATAGTGATGTGTCTGTACTATCTACTAATCCCACAAATCGTACATTCCAATTAATAAATTCATTGTGTAGATATTTTTCAATCATTTCCATGCTTCTTGAAAATCTTGATTGACTTTTGCATAATACAATTTCGGTTTTTCCTTGTTCACAATATTTTAATAGCTTTTTCCATTCTGGTCTATTATCATTTGTTCCTGATATTCCTTCTTCACAAAATATAGCTGAAACCTTCCATTCTCTTTTTTCACATTCATCTAGTAATATTAATAATTGATTTTTTATACTTTTGCTTACATTTCCATCTATTACATCTCCATCTTCTACTGATAATCTTATGTATAAACTTACTCTACATTTGATATTGTCTTCTTCTTTTTCTTTTTTACTGTCTTCTTTTGCTATATTTAATTGCAGTAGTTCTTTTATGTTTTCTGATATATATTCAATGTTTTCTATGTCTAAATGATTTTTTATTTTTTGTACTTCACTATCTTCACTTATTTTCATTGTTTTTCATTATCCTTGCTATTTTTTTACATATGATTTCTTTTGTTTCTTTATCATTTATGCTCTTTGGGTAAATGTGTTCTATGATATATTGGATTTTCATCACTTTTCCTCCTTAATATATCATATTCTTATATTTTTTTATTATGATTTTTGTGTATAGCAAAAGGCACTACCTATTACTGGTAGTGCCTTTTGCTGACAGATTACTTAATTCTCGGAAACTTATTTCAAGTTCAGCCGTATGTGTTCCGCCGATTTCGCAATGAATTCGCCGTTAGTAGGATTTCCTTTGTTCGAATCTACTACAAGACCAAATATTTTTTGCTGAAATCCGAAGTTTCCTTTGTTCCATGCAACCTCTATTGCACTTTTTATCGCTCGTCCTACCCCTGTTGGAGATGTTTGGTGATTTTTAGCAATTGTCGGATACATTAATTTTGTTATCATCGATATGCAGTTAAAATCATTAATGCCCATGATTATAGCATCAATCAGGTAGCTATACCCTCTAATATTCGCAGGAACTCCTATGTCCCGAAGATAGTCACGTACTATTATCTCCAGATTATGTGTGGTCAATTTCTCCCTTTCCGTTGCTAAATTACTCGCTACCTCTGTCTCTAAAGAAGCAGAAACATCATCACCTTCTGCTTCTTCAGTAGATACCTCTGACTGCAAGTCGATTTTTTTCAACAAGCAATCGATTTTTTCTTCTACCCGCTGCAGATGTTGCTCTAAACCTTTCAGCTGATTATTAAGTTGTTCTTCTAGTGTCATGTCATTTCCTCCTGTTCTTGGCTCTTTGCCGTTTTTTAACATAATGATTATACCATAACGTGTTATTTTAGTCAATATTTTACATAATTTATATTTCAATCTCTTTAATTAGGTCTAAAGTATTCATATTTACTACCTTAATAAATTTATATGACAACGTATAATATGATTCATTTACATATACAATTCTATCAATAAAGTTTTCATAATTAGTAATTTGATTCGATATCTCTCCTTTTAAGATAAAGCCTTTATCTAAATCTATTTCATATATTGCTACTCTTGAATTAATACCGTTTCTAATATATGTTGCAAGTGGAAATGCTATTATATTGTTATCTTTCGAATATAATAATGCTTTATGGTTATAAATTAACTCTGAAGTTGTATTTTTGTCTCCAATTGTTACTTTATATAATTCTTTTGGATTACTTAAATCTGATATATCAAACATTACCATTTTCAATCCATTTGTTGTTATTTGTGTTCCATCTTCTTTTGTATCATATCCAAATCCTATTAAGTGAGTTTCATCATATTGATGTAAATATGTGCTATATCCTGGTATTTTTAGTTCTCCTAAAATTTGTGGATTGCTTGGTACTGATAAATCTATTACAAATAATGGATCTGTTCGTTTGTATGTTACTACATATGCTTTATCTTCTGTATATCTTACTGAATATATTTTTTCTTCTTTTCCAAATCCTGTCACTTTTCCTATTACCTCTAGTTTGTTATTTAATACAAATATATTATTACTTGTATTTTCATTTATTCTCAAAGTATCTCCAGTAGTAGTTGCTATTCTGAAGTACTCCCCATTTTCATCCATTGAAAATTGATTGTTTATTTGACCTTCTACAGCCACTTCTGTTTGGAATATAATGCTTCCATTATTTAAAGCAAATTTTAGTATGTGCGTATTTGCACTTTTAAATTTTCCTTTTTCATATACTACATTTGTTTTTGCTATATACATATTTTTTTCTGATGAATATATATATTCTCCTGCTCCTAAAAATGTTTGTATTTCTACTTCTTTATTTTCTTCTATATTTAGACCTGCAACTATTAAATAATTAGTTGTATCTATTTGATTAAAGCAATATACATCATCATATTCTATACATTTTGTTGTTTCACTTATGACAGTATCTTTATATTTTGGTTTATAATTCTGTTCATCTATTTCAGTTTCATTTTTATTTAATATTTCTGATATATTTATATATTTGCTGGTTGCAAAATATATATTATTTTCTATCATTCTTGATGACAAATATTCTCCATCCACTTCAATCCTTCTTATTTCTTTTGGTGTATTTTTATTAGATATATCATATATTAATATTAGCGTTTTGTTTCCTATTGTCGATATGTCTCTATTTGTAATAGTACTCGTTTTATAGTTATCTCCTTCGCTTATAACAACTAGTCTGTTTTTATTTACATATATTTCACTTGGGCTGAATTTTTCTTCTTCATATCTTATTTCTGCAATTTTTGAAGAGTCTTCCGCTTTATGTGCATCTACTATTACTATTTTATTTCCTTTTACATAATATATATAGTTTTGGTACACTTTTACTATATCCGCTTCATCTACATTTTCTACTTGTGTATTTGTTATTGATTCATTTCTACTATCTTCTGTTGTATTATTTATTTCCCCTGTTTCAATTAATATATCTTCTTTTTCCATATATTGATTATAATTCTTTGCTTTTTTACTGTTCCTTATAATACTACAAAAATTCGTAAAATCCTTTACTGTAGTTAACCCTATTGTTTTTTCTTCAATTTTTATATTTTCTTTTTGTCCCTTTTCATGAATACTTACATTTATACCTATACAAAATATTATTACTAATATTGCTACCATATTTATTATTTTATTTATATTGTTTGACTTGTTTTCAGCTTTTTCTTTTGATATTTCATCAGCTTTGTTATATATTCCTTCTATAAATTCTTTATTAGTTTTCATATTTATATTCCTCCTCTTTTATAAGTTTTTCTAAGTTCTTTCTTGCTCTATGGATTAATACTTTTACACTTGATTCTGTCTTTTTTAATATATGTCCTATTTCTTTATAACTTAATTCTTCTATATCTGCTAGATATATAGCATTTTGGTATTCTATTTTCAGTTTTTTAATACATTTTTTTAGATTATCTACTCTTTCATTTTTAAATACTTTTTCTTCTAATTCATTTAAATCTTCATATTGCATCTCATCTAGTTTTACTATTTTCTTTTCTCTTTTGATATAGTTGAGTGCTTTTGATTTTGCTATTGTATATAAATATGTTTTTAATGAGTATTCAAATTTGTAGATTCTTTTGTTCACTAATATATATACAAAAACATCTTGTGCTAAATCTTCTGCTATATCTATACTTTTAACATATCCTTGTATAAAATATATTATTGTATCTTTATGCCTAATTACTATTTCTTCAAAGCTATTCTTATTTCCTAATAGAAACTCTTTATATAGCTGTTTGTCTGTTTTTTCTTCCATCTTTTTTCCACCTTTCTATATCTTATACAATTATACATCATAAATAGTTACACTTAAAATAGTTTTTTATATTTTCTTGTATAACTTATCACATCATGCCCTGTTATGATTAATATATCTGGATTATAATAATTCAATAATTTATATACTACCTTTGGTTGCCTATTTTCTGGTACATTTCTGACTATTGCCCTTAATCCCAATTTTTTGTAATATCTTGCTGATTTTTCACTATATCTCTTGTCTCCATCTAAGTGCAATATTAATCCTGTTTGTATCTTTTTTTGTATTCTGTACTCTTTTTCAGTTATAAAATTTATATTTTTTGTTTCTTTATCTAGTTTCTCTATATCTTTTTTTATTTTACTTTTTTCTGCTAATACTAAATCTTCCAATGGTGCATCTGCTTGTAGTCTTATTGCTATTCCCTTTAATATTGCTATTTGTTTACCATTTGTTAATTTTATTATTTTTTCTATTACAAATAATGTATCTCCTTGATGGGATTTTCGTACAACATAGTCTCCTTTTTTGACTTTTTGCATTAATATCCCCCCAATTTATGAATTAGGTATATATTATTATATTCTATTTTATGACTTATTGTGACATCTTTTTTTTAAATCAACTATGTAAGTATTATGGAAGATATTTCGATACTTTTATCATAAAAAAAAGATGTTTTACTTTATTCAAACACCTTCTTTACTAAATATAATTACTATTGCATATATTTGTCCATTCCTAATCTCTGTTTTTTGTAAATATCTGAAAACTCTTCATCCATTTTATTTAAAACCTTAGCATAGATTTCTAACTTTCTTGAATCTATCACTGAAATTTTACTATTTGTTTTATATTTAATTTTGTGCTCATTAGTTGCCCAAAAGTCCATTGCCATTGTTCTTATTTGTAATTCAACTTTTACATATATTTTTTGTTCTTCATACTCTAATGGAACTTCTATTATCATATGGTATCCAGAATATCCACTTTTCTTAGCTTGTTTTAAATAATCTTTTTCCTTTAATATGTCTATATTTGGTATTTTATGTATTATACCTTTTATTATCTCTATATCAGTTTTCATAGGACATACTATTCTTATTCCTGCAATATCATTAATGTTGTTTATTAAATTTACATATGTTAAATCGTAATTTTTCTTTTTCATTTTATTTACAATACTTTGTGGAGTTTTGATTCTGCTTGTTATATTGTTTATTATGTCATATCCATAATATTGTTTAGCTGCATACTTTATTAGAAACAATACATCCTCTAATTGCTTTTTTGCTTGTTCATAAATATTCATTAATTCGTAAAAGTTTTTGTTGGATGTATCTACTGCTATCATTTGCATTTGTGATACTTCCTTTATTTTATTTTCTGCTATATTCGTTCTTGGACTCTCCTCCTTCCTTTGTTTTTTGTATTATATTGCTAAATTGTTTCCTAATTATATTTGTTTTGTGTTTTTTTGGTGAAAATGTTTAGAATAGGTATGTCAAAAAGAACGTCCCCATGACACAAATTATTTAGACACAATGAAAGCACCCTTTAAGGGTGCTTTTATATTATTCAGCTGATTCCTCTGCATCTGGAGATTCGTAAGCTTCTAATATTGCTGATTGAATTTTTTCTCTTGTTTCAGCATTGATTGGATGTGCTATGTCTTTGAATTCTCCGTTTGGAGTTTTTCTGCTTGGCATAGCTATGAATAATCCGTTTTGGCTTTCGATAACTTTTATGTCATGAATTACAAATTCATTATCGAATGTTACAGAAGCAACAGCTTTCATTCTGTTCTCTGAATTTACTTTTCTTAAACGTACGTCTGTTATTTGCATTTTGTGCACCTGCCTTCCAATGTATTTTTATTTTAGTATATACATATATCTTGTCTATAGTATGTACTATTTATATTATTCTTCACAAATATTTTTTTTCCTTCTTTTTTTTACATTTTTTTATTTTATTGTTTAAAATTTCTATTTTTACCGTAATATTATAGGTTTTTTCTTCTTAATTGACCACATGCTGCATCAATATCTGAGCCTAATTCTCTCCTTATTGTTGCAACTATACCATGTTCATTAAGATAATCTCTGAATTTAATTATATTTTCATTCGAACTCTTTGTATATTTTCCGTTTTCTATTTTGTTTATAGGTATTAAGTTTACATGGCATATCATTCCCTTCAGCAATTTTACTAACCTTTTTGCATCTTCTATATTATCATTGTTATCTTTTGCTAATGCATATTCAAATGATATCCTTCTGTTTGTTATTTCTATATAATCTTTGCAAGCTTGTATAAGTTGTCCAATATTATAACTATTATTTACTGGCATCATACTGCTTCTTTTTTCATCTGTTGTTGCATGTAATGATATTGATAATGTACATTGTATATTTTCTTCTGCTAATTTATATATTTTTGGAACTAGTCCACTTGTTGATATACTTATATGTCTCGCCCCTATATTTATTCCTTTTGGATTATTTATTATTCTAATTGCATTTACCACATTTTCATAATTATCTAAAGGCTCACCTATTCCCATAAATACTACATTTGATATCTTTATATTTTCTTCTCTTTCTACTGCTAATAATTGTTCTACTATTTCTCCTGATGTTAGACTTCTTACAAATTGTATTCCTGTTGATGCACAGAATTTACATCCCATTTTGCATCCTATCTGTGATGATACACATATACTATATCCATGATGATATTGCATTAATACTGTTTCTATTGCATTCCCATCTAATACATCAAATAAGTATTTTTTTGTTCCATCTGTCGCTTCTTGTTTTTTTATTATTTTATATATGCATAATGTGTAATTATGTTTTAGTTTTTCTCTTAATTCTAATGATATATTTGTCATGTCATCAAAGCTTGTGACATTTGATTCATATATCCATTTAAATACTTGTTCTGCTCTAAATGGCTTTTCTCCTATTTCTATAAATTCTTTTTTTAGTTCTTCTAAATTATAATCTTTTATGTTTTTCATTTATTTATTTCCTCTTTAAAATTCCTTAATAACCCTTCATATTGTATTTTTTTATTTGGTATGTCCTTAAAATTTTGTGGTCTTATTATTTCTGGTAATTCTAATTCTACACCTGCCTCTTCTAATATATATTTGACAAATTCTGCACAGTAGAATGTTCGTGGTGCTTTTATCTTTTTGTGTATACTTACTGCAAATAACCCCCATATATTAAATCTGTAAGTCTCTTTTTCTTGCTCCATCTCTTTGATTTTTTCTTTTACTTTTTTATATTGTTCTTCTTCTATCTCTAAAGAATATATCATAGCTTTAGTATTCTTAAATCTTTTAAATGTTCCTTCGTCTGTTTTTTCGTGTATAAATCCTCCTATAAATGCATTATATGGATTTAATCTTCCAAAACTATACATTCCATTTAATCCTTTATCTAAAGATATTGATACATGCGTGTATTCATCCTTTGTATATGTTTTTATTATATTTGACAATAATGTCCTTGTATATGTTAAAATTATATATATTTCTTTCATATTATTCTTTCGCTTTCTTAATTTTATGTATTATAACATATTGATATTATAAAGTCTAGCAATATAAATATGTAATTTTTTGATAATTTTCTAAATAAATGAAATTAATAGTAAAACTATAGCTCCTGGAATTCCTAAAAATCCTACTATAATACAAGTTACTATATTAATTGATATATGTAATGCAAATAATCCACCTATGAAATTAATTGCTAAAATCAGTATTCCTCCTAATATTGAATTAAATACTAATTTTAAAATCCATTTAATAGGAAGAATAAATATCCTTCCTATTAAAAACAGAAAGCATATACATGCTAAAAATGTTAAAATATTAATTTCCATATTTATGTCCTCTCATTTCTTTATGTGAATATTTTTATACAACTTCATCATTTTGAGAATATAATTTTATCTTTATTGCCTCCATCATATCTAGTGAAATTCCATGGTTTTTTGCAAGTCTTATCAAATAATCTAATTTTGATTGACTTGCTTTTAGTTCATAAGTATAATAATCAATCATATTACTATCCACACATTCAAAATTACTATTAAGCACCTTTAACCTTTCTCTTGTTTTTACAATACTTTCAACTAGTTCTCTTTCTTTTTCTTTTTTGTTCTTTTCTTTTATTTTCTCATCTTTAAAATACTGTTCTTGCATAATAAATTTCATTCCTTTCAGGAGAAATTAAATAGTACAGAAAAATGTATTTTCCCGAATTATTCTCCTTTAATAGCTAGTCTATTCTCTTATTGAAATTTTATGCAAAAATTGTAAAAATTATTATTCCTATTGATTGAATCATAAATAAATTCAAAATATTAGATGTAAATAAGTTGTTTGTCGCTTCTACCACTCCTAATAAATGGTCATTTTCTTTCTTATGATGTTTTTGTGATTCAAAAAATGTTATTAATTCTGGAATACTTGTGCTAAATCCTAATAATATTCCTATTATTATTTCTGGTATATCAAATGTATTACATAATTGTTCTAATGTATCTCCTAGTAAATTTCCTACTATGAATAGTAGTACCCCACTTATTAATAGATAAATTGTATTTTTTATCACATGTTTTTTGTTTCCTTTTTCATTATTTATTTCCTCTTGTTTTTCTAATTCTTTATCTTCTTTTTTTAGATATAATTTGTGTGTGTTATTATTTAAGAATTTAAAAAATGCAAATAAAATTATAAATATAGGAACTATGGCTATATTTACTTCTATATCCAATATAATCAATAAAACTGGAATTATAATTGTAAAACAAACTAATATTATATCTGTTTTAATTGCTGTATTTTTTATATATTTTTGATTTTTATTAATAAATATAGTTGATGTATATTGTATTAAATTTATTATATTTGAACTTAGTATATTATATATACTTGTACCAATTAATCCACTAAAACTTGATGCTCCAATTGTTAATAATTCTGGAACTGATGTTGCATATCCTGCTATATCTCCTACTGTTTTTGGTTTTAAATTTAGATTTTCTGCTAGACTTCTTAATGTTTTTACCAAAATGTATTTTGATATTAATACTATTGCACTCATATATATAATGAATTTTATTATTTCTAAAATTAACATACTTGTCTCCTTTTCATTTTTACATTATCCTTTAAAATGCTTTTATTCTCTCATTTTTTCATCATTTATTTACTATAATTATTCCCATATCTATTGATATTTATTAGATTTTATTATATAATACACCAAATTGCAAATATAGATTTTTATTTTCGAAAGGACTGTGAATTATAATGATAGATATAAAATTCTTAAGAGAAAATCCTGATATTGTAAAAGAAAATATCAGTAAAAAATTTCAAAATAATAAATTAAATCTAGTTGATGAAGTTATTGATTTAGATGTAAAAAATCGTGAAGCTAAAATGTATGGAGATGAACTTAGAAATAAAAGAAAAACACTTAGTAATCAAATTGGCTCTCTTATGAAAAATGGTAATAAAGAAGAAGCTGGAAAAATAAAACAAGAAGTCGAAAAAATTAATAATGAGCTTATAGATAATGAAAAATTAGAAGAAGAACTTTCTCAAGAAATCAAATTAAGAATGATGAAAATTCCTAATATTATGCATAGTTCAGTTCCAATAGGAAAAGATGATAGTGAAAATGTAGAAATTAAAAAATATGGTGAGCCTGTTGTCCCATCATATAAAATTCCTTATCATGGTGAAATTATGGAGGCTATTGGTGGTCTTGATTTAGATAGTGCAAGGCGTGTTGCAGGAAATGGATTTTATTATTTAATGGGTGATTTAGCTAGGCTTCATTCTGCTGTTATTACATATGCTAGAGACTTTATGATTAATAAAGGATTTACTTATTGTGTACCTCCTTTTATGATTCGCAGTAGTGTTGTTACAGGTGTTATGAGCTTTGAAGAAATGGATGCTATGATGTATAAAATCGAAGGAGAAGATTTATATTTGATTGGTACAAGCGAACACTCTATGATTGGTAAATTTAAAGACCAAATTTTATCAAAAGATTGTTTACCTTATACTATGACATCTTATTCTCCTTGCTTTAGAAAAGAAAAAGGTGCTCATGGTATTGAAGAACGAGGTGTTTATAGAATTCATCAGTTTGAAAAGCAAGAAATGATTGTTGTTTGTGAGCCTGAACAAAGCTGGGATTGGTATGACAAAATGTGGTCTTATACAGTTGAATTATTTAGAAGTATGGATATCCCTGTTCGTACTTTAGAATGTTGTAGTGGGGATTTAGCTGATTTGAAGGCTAAAAGTGTAGATGTTGAGGCATGGTCTCCTAGACAACAAAAATATTTTGAAGTTGGTAGCTGTTCTAATTTGACAGATGCTCAAGCTCGTAGACTTGGTATTCGTATTAAAGGTGATAATGGTAATTATTTTGCTCATACTTTAAATAATACTGTTGTTGCTCCCCCACGTATGCTAATTGCTTTAATTGAAAATCACTATCAAGAAGATGGCAGTATTAATATTCCTGAAGTTTTAAGACCTTATATGGGTGGGAAGGAAAAAATTAAATGATTGTAAAAAATCCAAAATTTGAAATATCAGCAGTTAGACCTAATCAATATCCGTCAAATGATTTACCTGAAATCGTTCTTGTTGGAAAGTCTAATGTTGGAAAATCTAGTTTTATAAATACTATGATTAATAGAAAAAAATTAGCTAGAACTAGTAGTGAACCTGGTAAAACTCGCCAAATTAATTTTTATAATATAGATGAATCTTTTTATTTTGTTGATTTGCCTGGTTATGGCTACAGTAAAATGTCTAAAACTGAGCAAGAAAAAGTTGGTCAATTTATAGAACAATATTTATTTAAAAGCCCCAAAATTGCTTTAATAATCTTTTTAATTGATATTAGACATAATCCATCTGAAAATGATAAATTAATGTATAATTATGTTATGAGTAGTGGTCAGCCTTTTATTATTTTAGCAAATAAAGCTGATAAAATTGCTCCTACTAAGGTTTTAGATAGCGTTTATTCTATTCAAAAAGTTTTAAATCCTCTTGGAGATAATGTTTTTCTTCCTTTTTCTTCTGAGAAGAAAATTTATTGTGATGAAGTATGGAACGAAATTGAAAAGTTTATATAAATACTTAAAAATAAGTACTCTAGTTTATGTCTAAGTACTTATTTTTAGATAGTGAATACTATATATTTTTTAAAAATGACTAATTTTCCAGTGAGCGGGAATTCCCGCTCACTAGAAAAAAAGCAATTTTAAAAATAACATATAGTAAATAGTATATATATATTTACTTTTAATTCTCAGTTTCTTTCTTTTGTTCGATTTTTGTAATTGCTTTTATTGCTTTGGGTCTCTCAAGTACAATCACATGTCCACAACCTTGACACTTTAATTTGAAATCTACCCCTATTCTAGTTATTTCCCACAATTTACTTCCACAAGGATGTTGTTTCTTTGTTCTTACAATATCTCCTATATTATATTTCAATTTCATCTCTCCTTATAGATTACTTCAAACTATTAACATTTTTATCTATTATTGTGTTTTCATCAAAATATATTTTAATCAAATTTTATTTTGATGTATTTTCAAGCCTTTTAATTACTCTTTCTTTTCCTAAAACTTGCATAATTTCATACATATCAGGAGTATTTGTTCTTCCAGTCAAACAAACTCTTAAAACTGTACTAACATCTCCTACATGCGCTTTATACATATCTGGATTTGCCTTAAATTCTTTAACTTCTCTAGCATATCCCATCTCTCCTGCTAATTCTTTAATTTTATCAAACCACATTTGTTTATCATCTGATTCATTATAGTATTTTTCAATATATAATTTTAGTATTTTCTTAACACTCTCTTTATCGTTTATAACCTGATATGGATATTCTTCTACTGAAAATCTATCATCATACATATATGAAATATTATCTTTTACATCAGACCACTTGCTTATATCTTTTCTAGGTTTTTGGTTTCCTCTTTCAATTCCAAATACCTTTAAAGCATAATCTTTGTCTTGTAACATTTCCTTTAGCTCTGCATCATATTTTTCTGCCCATTCTAATGAATAATTATACACTTCTTCTGCTGTCATTCTTGATATTATTGCTTTTGATACATCTAGTAGTTTAACCATATCAAATAATGCTCCACTTACACTCATTTTATTTAATTCTAAATTATATTCACTAATTGGTGTATTTGGATTTTGTCTCCTCCAATTTTCAAAGCTTGAACTTGCAATATTTAATAAGTACTCTTTTACTGCTATTGCTGGTATTCCTTCTTCTTTATAATAATCAGTAGCAGCCTCTGGGTCTTTTCTTTTACTTAATTTTCGCTTATTACCATTGTCATTTTTCATTATTGGTGCTATGTGTGCATATTTTGGAGCTTTAAATCCTAACTCTTGGAATAATTGTAAATGCAATGGCACTGATGATAACCATTCATCACTTCTTATAACATGTGTTGTTCCCATTAAGTGGTCATCTACTGCATGTGCAAAATGATATGTAGGTAATCCATCTGCCTTTATTATTACAATATCTTGGTCATTTTCTGGAAAATCTACATTTCCTTTTATTACATCATGATGCTTTATTTTTCTATCTTCTCTTCCTGGAGATTTAAATCTTACTATATAGCTTTCTCCATTCTTGATTTTGTTTATCATTTCTTCTACTGAAAATTTTCTACAATTTGCCCATACTCCATAATATCCTGTTCTTATTTTTGCTGCTTCTTGTTTTGCTCTCATTGTTTCTAAGTCTTCTGGCATACAGAAACATGGATATGCCTTTCCTTGCTTTACTAGATATTTTGCATATGCTTGATAAATTTCTTTTCTTAAAGATTGTTTATATGGTCCATATTCTCCTATTTCTTCTGTTTCGTTTATTTGCCCTTCATCTGGAGACATCTCAAAGTTCTTTAATGAATTTACTATCCCAGTAATTCCATTTTCTACTTCTCTTTTTTGGTCTGTGTCTTCAATTCTTAAAAAGAATACCCCCTGTGTTTGTTTTGCTTCTGTTCTTGCAACTAATGCTTGATATAGTCCTCCTATATGCACAAATCCTGTTGGACTTGGTGCAAATCTTGTTACTATAGCACCTTCTGGTAAATTTCTTGTTTTATATTTTTCTTCATAATATTCTATATCTTTTACATTTGGAAATATTAAATTTGCTAAATCATTATAATCCATATTTTATTCTCCTATCTTTCATTTTGGGGTTTGTACTTAAATTGTATAACTTTATATTTTTTAAATTTCCATGATAACTGGTATAATCATTGGGTTTCTCTTTGTTTTTGAGAATATATAATCTCTTAAATTTTCTTTTACTGAACTTTTTATTGCTCCCCAATCACGAAGACCCTTTTCTTCACATTTTGCTACTTCATGTCTTACTACCGATTTTACATCATCCATTAAATTCTCTGATTCTCTTACATATACAAATCCTCTTGAGATTACATCTGGTCCTGCAACTACCTCTCCTGTTGATGAGTCTAGTGTCAATACTATTATTATTAATCCATCTTGTGCTAAATGTTGTCTATCTCTTAATACTACACTTCCTACATCACCTATTCCAAGTCCATCTACTAATACTCTTCCATTTGGTACCATTCCTGTGAATTTTGCTTCATTTTCATTTATTTCTAATACTTTACCATTTTCCATCATAATAATATTGTCTTTTTCAAATGACATCTGTTGTGCTGTTTCACTATGTGCTCTTAATTGTCTGTACTCTCCATGTACTGGTATAAAATATTTTGGTTTTGTTAATGCTAACATTAGTTTTTGTTCTTCTTGGCATGCATGACCTGATACATGTATATCTGCTAAAGAACTATATACTACTTCTGCTCCTATTTGCATTAGTTCATCTATTACTTTTGATACATATTTTTCATTTCCAGGTATTGGTGTTGCTGATATAATTACTAAGTCTCTTGCTGTTATTTTTACTTTTCTGTGTTCTCCTGATGCCATTCTTGTTAGTGCTGACATTGGCTCTCCTTGACTTCCTGTTGTTAAAATTACTAATTGTTCATCTGTATAACTTCCCATCATGTCTATATCTATGAATAAGTTATCTGGGCATTCTATATATCCTAATTCCCTTGCTGTATTTATTATATTTACCATACTTCTTCCACATACTGCTACTTTTCTTTCAAATTTTATTGCTGAATTTACTATTTGTTGTATTCTGTGTACATTTGATGCAAATGTTGCTACTATTATTCTTTTTTTACAATTTGTAAATAAATCATCAAATACTCTTCCTACTGAACATTCTGACATTGTAAAGCCTTTTCTTTCAGAATTTGTACTATCTGACATTAATGCTAGTATTCCTTGATTTCCTAATTCTGCTATTCTTCCAAAATCCATTCTTTGACCATCTATTGGTGTATAGTCTATTTTAAAGTCTCCTGTATGCAAGATTGTTCCTACAGGTGTCGTTATTCCTAGCATTACTGAATCTGGTATACTGTGTGAACTCCTTATAAACTCTACTTTAAATTTTCCTAATTTTATAGTTTGTCCTTGCTCTACTGTATGCATTTCTGTGCTTCTTAACAATTTGTGCTCTTCTAATTTGTTATTTATTAATCCTACGGTCAATTTTGTTGCATATATTGGAACTTTTATTTGTTTTAATAAATATGGTATTCCTCCTATATGGTCTTCATGCCCATGTGTTACTATTAATCCTTTTATTTTTTCTTGATTTTTTACTAAATATGTTATGTCTGGTATTACTAAATCTACCCCTAACATATCATCTTCTGGGAATGTTAACCCACAGTCTACTATTATTATTTCATTTTCATATTCAAATGCTGTTATGTTTTTTCCTATTTCTTGTAATCCTCCTAATGGGATTATTTTTAATTTTGATTTTTTGAATATTTCTATGTCTTTTGTTTTTTCTTTTTGTGTTCCTTTTTTTCCTTTGTTCGTTCTGTTATATGGTCTTCTCTTTTGTTTTTTTTGTTCTACTACCTCTGTTCCTTCTATTTTTGTAATTTCTAATTTACCTTCCTTGTTCATTTCTTCTGTTTGCTCTTTCAAATTTATTCTCCTTCCTTTTTTCTTCTGAGTTTATGTATATTTTTTTCTAATTGGAGGTAATTACCACCAACTGAGAAATTAATTGTTTTTTATAAATATATACTTTCATCATAAAACAAATAATGGAAACCATTATTTTCCTTTAATTGCGTTTTAAAACTAGTTTACCCCTTAAACTAATTTACTATATTATATTCTCTCTTTTTCTTTATATATTATTACTAATATTTACCTTTTTCTCTTTTTCATACATAAAAACAAAATCTCTTCTTGTGCTCGTTTGCACTTTATGTTCTAGATTATACCATATTTGTATTTTAAAGTCAATCTTTTCAGAGCCTAAGTATGTGTACTTTAAAAACGCACATATAAACTTTAATCACTGTTTTAAACATTCCTCAAATCTAGTTTTTGCTTAATTATCTTCATTTTTCGCACAATCTTTCTTCATAGATTTAGGATGATTTTTCCACAATATTCTTTTACTCTAATTTAAATTCTTTGAATATTTAGATATAACAATGTAAGAAGAAATGTAAAAATATCTAGTGTATCACTTGATTTAATTGATAAACAAATTATAAAGTTTTTCACAAAATAATAATATAGAACTTAAAAAGGAGAATTGCTAGAACTCTCCAAAATCATTTAGGCTCCCGTCTTACTACAAAAGTAGTAGAGGATAAGTTAAATATATTTAAACATATAATATTTAACTTATCAAACTAAGTTGACACTAACATTATATGATTATTTATTAAAATTATACATTGCTTAATATACATTAATTTTCATTTTTTAATTGCTCTTTTTTGATATTTAAGTTAATTCCAAGTGTTGATATTATAGATAGTATAAATATTATATAAAAGACTTTTTCTCCAATAAAATTACTTAATATTGCAAGTAACATAAATATAACTACTTCTGTAAAACATAAACTCATTTGTCCTACTGATGATAAAAGGTCGTTATCTTCCTTTGATTCTTTTATAATATTCTGTATTGATGTTTGAATAGATGTTTCATATACTTTTGCAAAATTATCACTTAACATATTATTCAATGATATTATTACTTTATTTCTTGCAAATAAGTATATTCCTGTAATCATAGTCTTAATAATTGTAACTAAATTATTGGATTTTGATAAATTTTTATCTGAATATTTCCCAATCAATGTTATAGTAATTATTTGTAATAACAGTGATATTACAATTATAGAAAAAAATACCGAAAATTCCTTTAAAACTATATACAAATATAGTGGTGCAAATTGTCTCTCTATTATTTGATTTGTTTTTAAAGCATAAATAATCTTGTATTTACTTTTACTCTTAAAAAGATATTTCATTGTTGACTTAAATGCATTTGTTTTATTTTCTACCTTGTAATCTATCTTTCTAATAAATATATATTGTAACAAAAAGAATACAAAAATTATTGAAAATAATATAAAGTTATTATCTGTTATTACGCCCCATGCGACTAAACAACTTGCTAATACTGTCCCTAATATTTTACTTATATTTATAAAACTATTATATCTTCCTCTATGTTCTTTATCTACATATTTACTAGACAATGCATCAGTTGATGGATTAGAAAGCCCCATACATCCCATTGCTAATATAAATATAACGATATTTATATATAAATTTGCTCCATCTAACATCATATAAGCACAAATAATACTAAAAACATTAGATATCAAAATACACTTTGCTATTCCAAATTTTGAAGATATTGTTACGAATAGTGGTGTAATAAATCCTGTTATTCCAAATCTTAGCCCATAGATTAAAAGTATAAGCCATATTGGTATCCCATTTTTATATAATATAACCGTTCCAAATGTTTCAATTAAAGCATTTGCAAAGCTATATGATACAGTACCTAAATACATATATTTATATTCTTTTTTGTAAAAATATTCTTTCATTTGTTGCTCCTAATATTTAATAATTATAAAAAGTCTATCATAAAAGTAATTATTCGTAAAGTATAAAAACCTCATATATCATTTTCCAAATAGAAAATATATATCAACTTTTGCACTATTATTTTTCTTATTTCTTTTACTATTTTATTCTGTATAGTTAAATTCTAATTTTTTAAGTACTTTTCTAAAATTTTCTGTATCTTCATTTGCTAATGTTTTGTGATTTTGCCTTTCTTCTTTGATTATCTCTAATGTTATAAACCCTAATGTTTCTAAATGTTTTATCCATCTTGGTATCGTTCCTGGTATTACATTATATAGTTCAGCAAAGTATGTATTAGTTGCAAAACAATATCCTTCTTTATTAGTTAATGCTGTTATTTCTCCATATAATAATCGTTCTGCGTACTTAAGTTCTTCACAATATCTTACTTCACTTGGAATTATTGCATAATATGCTGGTTTGTTTTCTTCATTCACATATAAAATAAAACCTCCTTATCAAAAATTTCTTTACTCTCTATTTCTTCTAATTCTCTTTTTAAAAAATCTATTTCTATCTTTTGCCTTTCAATTATTTTTCTATATTTACTTAATTGTTTTAATTTTTGTAATATAAAAGCATAAAGATTTCCTAAAATGAAAACAATTATATGTGTTAAAATTTCCATTACCTTTCCCTTTCTTCAAAAAAAATAAGCCCCAATGTGCTTATTTTTCAACAAATATATTATCTCTACTTTTTATATTCTTCCCTTTATTTTTCCCTTTATGAAAAATGTTTTATTGAATTTTAATGCTTTTTAATGTATCTTATTCATTCTTTTTCAAAACACTATTTAGAGAAAAATTTTCTTTATATAATGCTAATTATATTGAAATCATAGAGTTATAAATTTTATATGTGGAGCGGACGTCGTAGTTATCTACAACTTTTTTCTCTCTTAACGATTGATACAAATATCAATCAATTTATTAAAGTATATCATAATTTTCATAAATTGCAATAGTAGAATAAAAATATTATTTGCAAAAATTTGTTTTGTTCGCTTGTATTTTATTAAATAATGTTGTATAGTTATAAACAGAAAATGAGAATAAGCAGAGTGCGTTGCCACCTTTAGCTCTTTGATGTATACATATTACTCCACGACTTATGTTGTGAGACTGATATATGGGGGGTGGTTAATATGGTAGAAATAGCTTTATTAGAAATCACTTACCTACTTTTCTATGGATTAGTAGGAGTAACTATCATAAATGTTGCCTTGTTAATCATCATCTGTTTTTTACTACATAGGCAATAAAAAATAAGTCATTCTGCTTTACCCGAGCAATGACTTACTTTTTTACTTTTTGTGGTAACCACTTTGTGGCTCTCATTTTCTATCTTTATTATACAGACATTTTTATACTTTGTCAAATACTATTTTGTAAAAATCACTAAAAAATTTGTACTGGAAAATTTCATTTGCCAGTGCAACATTTTTTATAAATGCTCACTCGTTCATAT